>JASMHR010000052.1 GCA_030750665.1 Candidatus Poseidoniaceae archaeon | reverse complement strand
ACGCCATCCTTGACCAAATGATTTGGATGTAGGTTGCACCTAGCCGAACGTGTCATGATAGGTAGACTGCCCACTTGAACGCCCTTCTCAGGATTCTGGGGTATGCCATTTCTATAGATGGTGAAATCAATCATTACTGGAGACATATAGGTCAACTTTCGCAACCTGCACTCCATTGGAGTAGCATCGTGCTCACTACCGTTGGCTTCACGAATGGTGGGCGTTCCCAACTGAATCTTCTTGAGACGAACAACAATGTCTTGATCGATGACGTCGAGTTTGATGATACCACCTTGACCGTCATCAACCTCTTCATCTGTACCTACGCTAATTGAACGTACAATCTTCTCCATTCTCGACTCTCTGGAGTCAGTGGTGGGAATACAATCGTCGTAGGAAGCTAGTTGGTGATTTACGAGACTACGCTCGCGAAAAAATGACTTGATTATCTCCTGCATGATTATTCCCCCTAGTTCCCCTCCACAATGAGGCGATAAGCAACTGATACTCCGGCTGATAGGCTTTGTCTGTTCACGCGAATGACACGGTCGGCCAACCAGCCCGCAGGAAGTGGAACATGTTCAGGATCGGCTGCAGCCAGCAACATATCCTCTTTCTCTCTCGTTTCCTTGATGACTTGGATCACAGGATCGGTGATGAGTATCTTTGGAAGCAGTTCCTTTGCAAGACGAGGCTCTCCTGTCTCCTCATCCTCAACAACAAGCCCCCATGGCTCAAGTGCTTCTTCCTCTTCATCCTCTCCAATCAATTCCTGGTGTGGAACCATCTCATGATTCAGAACATTGAACTTGGTCAATCCAAGGGGGAAGTCATCTTCATCCACTGCCTTTGCATTGATGGTGATCTTCTTCGAGCGCCTCTTGCGACGAGTTGCCCCCACTTCTCTGATGACATCCATCAGTGAAGAGAACTTATCATCGTCCTTGGAAAGTGAAACTACGTTAGCAACTTCATCAATCGACAATTGCTTGATGTCAGCCATGTTTCTATCGGTCGCCAACTTGTGAGCATATTCCTCATCAACACCAAGTTCCATCAGCCGCTTTTTTGTAGCACTTTTCACAACCATTTTGAGACCCTCCAAACTGCCCTCCAAACATCAAGCCAGTAGGGGTCAGGAAGTGGGCCCGACGGGGTTCGAACCCGCGCGCACCGGGTTAAAAGCCCGGCGCTCTACCTGACTGAGCTACAGGCCCGACGCGTAGTCAGGGCTTTCGGCGGACCGTGGGGGGGTATGTAAATCCATCGACAGAGGAGCCATAGGCTCCGCACGGGCCCCCTGAAGCCAAGTTGGGTCCGGCCCGAGAACTGAGTTAAGACCTAACAATATCAAACCTTCGCGGAAAAAGCCCGATTTCAGACTGATTTGGAGGAATTATCATTCGAGACTCATTCGCTAAAGAAAACATTGAACGTGAATTGAATCTGTACGAAAGGCCTCTAGAAGAAGTAGAATGGTGCGCACCTGATGGATTGTTGATAGATTTGGCCATCGCGCCGACAGTGTATCCGCCGGGCGAGGATACTGGGATTCTGTGTGACTCTTTGAGCGTTTTTGGAGCTGGTGCCGACCGGCGACTACTCGAGATTGGATGCGGCTCTGGAGCGGTCAGTATCTGGGCAGCAATCAGAGGATTTCAGGTACATACTTGTGACATCAATCCTCTTGCTGTAGCAGCGCTCAGAGGCAGAGCCAAAGAAATGGGAATTGAAGACAGATTGACAGTCATCGAAGGGGGACCTGGGGAAGGTGAGATCAAGACTTGGAGCGGAGGTCATGAATTCGACTTGATTATTTGGAATCCGCCTTATCTGGACCCGCCAAAACAGGGCGAACCACACCTAGGTCCATTGGAGGAGGCAGGAATGGTAGATCTGGACTGGAGCCAGGGTTCAGGTGCATTGCTACTGGCTGAAATAGAACGAGGGAAACTGTTGAAGAAAGATGGAACGGTGTTGATAATTCGTTCTTCCACCACAATTGGAAGATACCTTGGCGAACAGGCGAT
The DNA here is from genome assembly GCA_030750665.1 of Candidatus Poseidoniaceae archaeon. Taxonomy (GTDB): domain Archaea; phylum Thermoplasmatota; class Poseidoniia; order Poseidoniales; family Poseidoniaceae; genus UBA226. The sequence continues at coordinate 9,951 of JASMHR010000052.1, read as the reverse complement.
TGCAGGAGGATGGGCATACAGACCAACCGTTTCAATGACATTTGGCGATGGAGAGCACCTTGAGGTCCTGGCATTCTGGAAGCCTTGGGGGGGGCGTGAGATTGAAACCGTGCAAGAAGTCTCATCAACAAACTCAGTGCTTCTGGATGAAGGAGGAGTGAGTGGTCGTTGTTTGAGAGCTGAAATCCAGAACCAAGGAAAGGGCCAGAGAGAACGCTCATGGCTTTCGAATCATGGAGACATGACTGCATCATGGTTGATGGAAACGTATTCTCCTGGTCTGCTTCAATTGGCTGCTGGTTCTGCAGTTATGGGTGCACTGGACACACTTGAATCAGAAGAAGCAAACCATTGGATGAAGTGGCCCAATGACATTTGCAATTCTGGAGGGAAGATCTCTGGAACTCTTGCCCAATCAAGAACAACGGGCGATGGCGAAAGAGTGGTTCTGGGGATTGGCGTGAATCTGACTGAAGATGATATGAAGGGGCGGAGTTCCATCTCGGGCATCGATGCCCAAGAACTGGCACAACGAATCGATTGTGCTTTGGCAGGTCTTTTAGAGAAACGAAACTGCATCCCCGACCATAGCGAGGAGGAAATCATCGCCATAGCATGGCATTCCATGGGTTTGAAACTGAACCGTGGGGCACGTGTCTCGTCTCCCGATTTCAGTGGCACAGTCATTGGTTTGGACAATTCGGGAAGATTACTAATCAATACAGGTCAGGAAATAGTTACTTGTGATTCTACCTACGACTTAACGTGGTCATTCAACACTTGATTATTCTCTTGAGGAACGATTTCTTCGCAGGTATTAGCACGCCGTCAGACGTCACCCTTCCCTATGATATATAGCAAAATCTGGGAAAAATTGATACAACAAAACAATTACAACTATCCATACAAATAACAAGCCAAGAAGTTTCAAACGGTCAGGCAACGATGTTTTCCAATTCATGTAGTGGCCTAACCTCATGATTCCAATCAACGAACCCCAAACCCATATGTTGAGTAATATGTTCCTTAAGTTATCCATTACTTTCATCTTCCATTACGTTTCCATTGAATCTGGGATCAATCCTCAGATGACACTTGGCCATGCCAGATTCCCCAAGATGCTATCGCAAAACCAGTGAACATCGCCACCCAAGGAACCATCCATTGATGTTCGACATCCATATCGACGGAGATTTCAGAATCGGTACTGAGGTATAGCGTCCATTCTCCTGAATCTGTAACATCGAAATTCTCTTCCAGACTACCACCCTCCTTCATCTGGTGATGTGTCCAATCATCAGCATCCAACGTCTCTCCTTCAGGGGCCCAAGCGATGCTCACAATTCCACAATCTCCTGCATCCTCTTCACCTGGACAGTCGATTAGATCCAAATCCACGACAACCTCATCTCCCGAAGATAGGTCATATGTCTGATGATGTGCAGTTGCAGGGTATGAGCCAGGAGGCAATTCTCCCTCGACCTCAGGGGGCTTCAACTCTATAGCAGGATCCCAGAATAGAAGGACAAAAGCGGTCAACAGCAAGACACCGCCCATCAAAACTGCAACATCGTTCAGTTTCACAGGAGGAGCCGCTCCACCACCAGCCATATCTCTCCCAAGGCCCTACCCGATTCAATCTTTTGGACGGCGAGGCATGGTGGATAACAGAATACAGAATGTCGCGATGAGCAAAGCCCAACCCAGTGGATCAGAAAACTCTGGAGCAATACTACTGTCATTGCCACTGACAAAGAAATAGTTCCACCAGTTGACGGTATTCTCCCTGATTCCGGAGGCAGATGTTGCCAATCCAAACAGCATGTTCCAAATCTGTAACAGCAGTGTTGACAGGGAGAGAACAATCACTCCCCTGATCACCTCTACCTTGGAAAGGAAAGCGAATTCAGGGATAGTTGCTGCAAGATGAGAATCATCCGCTTTCCACCATCTACGCAAAAGTGGAACTGCTACATCGACCAGTGTGGGTTCAACAGTAATAGAATCAGCATCTCCTGCAATGACTTCATCAGCTGAATCATCCATTGCCTCTTCGACAACAGCACTGAGGTCATCATCCGCATCAACCATTTCTATAGAGGGCTCTTCGAGTTCTGGTTCTGAATTGGAATCACTCTCATCCAACTCCTCCTCGGACTTCTGCTCGGCCTCCGATGAACTACTCACAAGAGCATCTGCCGAACTTACGAGCAAAAGGGCTTCGCTCCAAATATAGTACAAAGTAGCGATTCAACGATGCCTTCGCCGTACTGGACGCTGTAATCCAAGACGCTCCCTGACCAATCGTATCTTACCAGAGGCCGTAAGGCTCACCACCTTGCCTTCGGAAAATGCCTCTAAGGCACTAGGGTAATCCTCAAGCCGCACTCTGATTATTGCCCTCAAACCGTCATCAGTGACTTGCAAATCGTATAATCGCCAAGCGCGACTCAGTTCAAGAGCCGATTCAAGGAATGCGTTCAGAGACTCTCTCTCATCAAGAGATTCATCCACAGAGAGGCCAATCCAGCGATGCTTGCCACGCTTGGCCTTGGATGGTCGTCCGCCCCCCATGCCCCCGCCACAGCCGCTAGACTTGATAGCCTTCGACCCACAGGTACTTCCTGAGGCGGAGATTCATGTCGGGGGAATCTAAGCAACAGGACCTTTCTGAGGATGAAGTGCACAGGCTAGGTTTCGCACGCCTCATAGCGGTATTACTCTCACCACGGACCTTTCCTCACCTGTTGTTACTGGTCGTCACGTCCTCCATACTCTACAGTTACGTCAAGAGGTCCGAAGACTCGGGCGTCGTGGCCGCAATGGCATACATCTCCTTCGCCATGTCATACACGATCATTGCATTGGCCGCTAGGTCAGAGCGGTGGAAAGACCTGATTCAAACCACTCCATTCAAAGATACAGAAAGTAAAGGATTCTCGGCCTGGGCGATTCATCAATTGCAACAACTGATCAAAGTCGTGATACCTCCACTGATTCTGAGCGCATTGATAATGGGGATTCTATTCTCAATCTTCTCGGAAGGGCGCCCACTGGAGGGATGGGCAGAAGGTGTGCCGTTGGCCTTGGCTGCTCTATTCATTGCGTGGTCGATAGGGCAAGCAATATCATTCCGCATGACCGTCAAGGGCATAATGTTCGGCAGACCGATGTTCATGGATGAGACTACACGCTCCCCTCATCTTCTGAGTTCAAGTATTGTCCAAATATTGATTGTTCAACTACTCGGTTTCTCAATGCTATGGATTTTTCAGAGCGCTGCAACAACCGATACTGTTGCACCTGGACAGATACTCAAGGATCATTTCGCCTATCTGCTGGTGCTACTTGCAGGACAAGCCTCCATCCACGTCTGGGCAAGACCAGCCCGCGAATATGCGGGACACAGTATCGGTGGAGCTCGTTCGAGTTTTGGACTGGGAATCTGCATCCAATTGTTCGCTGCTTGGCACCTATTGTCGATCTGGAGGAAATTCAGTGGCTTTGGCGAACCAGAGATAGTTTCCACAATCGAAGAATTATCTCTGATGATAATGACTGTGATACTAGCCATCTATGGACTCTCCAGTCGCTCACTTCAGGTCGATAGCCAATACTTCACCGAACAGAATGCTTTGTTCTGGGGGCTGACTTTTGGATTCGGTTACGCAGGCTCCATCTCGATGATTGCAATCGTGCTCAACGACGTATCGCAAGTTTTGATGCTTGGACACGGAATCACCTACCTGACGCTTATGTATCTACATCGGAGCAGTATCTTGCAATTGCCATGGAAAGAATCGATAACGCCTGAGTCAATAACCACTGACATGGAATCTCCCACACCTGATTCAGATGCCGAAGAAGAAATAGAAGTATCGATGGAGGATGAGGGAGAAGAAGAATCCGACTTGCTTGAAGGCGATGAGATTACAGAAGCCGAGGATGATGAAACTGTATCGTCAACTCAGGAAGACGATGAGATTACCGAAGAGGATGAGAACATCGAGGAAGGGGTCGCAGACGAGGACTCTGAGGAAGAAGTGGTTGAAGTGATCGAAGAAATATCTGATGATGATGATGATGTGGTTGAAGTGATCGAAGATGAAGAAATAGAAGTCCTTGATTGATCACTCGGCATCAGTACCCACATTGGCAATGCCTTGGTTGATTCCAGACACCACTGCAACCGCCCTGAGTCGTCCTTCGAGTTCTGGAGTCATTCTGGCTCCTAGAATCACCAATGCCTCTGGATGCAACCCTTGAGTGAAAGCATTCGAAACCGCCTCCACTTGCGACACTGTCATCCCCCTGCCGCCTTCCACCTGTAGAAGACAACTTCTAGCGCCGATTATTGCAAGATCATCCAAAGGTGCTCTAAGCGCCTTCTCGAACACTTCCAATGGGTCGCTTGAAGCCCCCTCTGCAACCAGCATCGTCGCCTTACCTTTGCGCTCGACGACTGCCCTGAGATCCATCAGGTCTAGATTGATCAATCCCATCCTACAGATGGTCTGTACCATTCCGTGAACCAATTCCTCAATCCATGAAGCGCCTTTCCTCCAATCTGAGCCCCTCTCTTTGGCCTGCCATGCCAATCTATCAAGTGACAATCTGACACATACGTCGCTGCTCTGTTCAAGGTCTTGCAATGCATCTCTTGCAACAATAGTTCTCGCAGATTGGGAGTCAAAGGGCAGAGCTGCAATCGTCAACACCAAAGCCCCGCTTCTTCGGGCCTGTCTAGCAAGTTCTGGAGCAGCCCCACTGCCCGCTCCACCACCTAGTCCAGCCATCAGGATTACCAGTTCAATTGATTCCATGACTGCTGCAGTGTTCTGTCCATGGGCCATCATCCTCTGTTTGGCAAGTTGTGGCAGAGAAGCACAGCCAGCCGGATGAGGTTCAAGTCCGAGGTCCAATCGATGCGCCTCGGCATCGGGCACCTCTGAATGTGGATGGTCAACAAGCAGCAGATCTGCATTATCGACAACACCCTCGTGCGCCTTGGCAGCCCAAGCGCAACCCAATCCACCAACACCGGCGATGAGGATATCCGAGTCTCTCCTCGCTCGCATCAGTCACCGTGGAGTAGCGAGGGCCCTTGAATGATGACCTTCAGTCATAGGAACAATATCGTTGATATCTACGCCTCTGGTCTCTTGCCCAGGCATTGTCAGGTTCAAGCTCAAGGACCTTCTCGTAATATTCCACGGCCTTCTCAAATTCAGAAAGTAATTTCCCGTACAGATGACCCAGATTATTGAGCACGGGAATGCACAATGGGTCTTCCTCAAGCATTCTCAACAATGCCTCTTCTGCTGCATTCAGATCGTGCTTCTCCATCAATTCCTCAGCCTCATCTAAAGCCTCGAGTTGTCCTGGAGTGAGACGGTAAGTATTCTTGAATGGCAATTCGGACATGTTCACTCTAACCTCTCGTCATCCAGCATCACGCATAGGACTTTCTCTACGGCGATTGAGAGAGAGCAAGAATTTTCATGGCTGGCACTGGGAATCACATCACTGCAGACCTCCCTCCCTACGGGAGGGCTGCAAATACTTATGAGCCAATTACAATTGGAGCGAAACGCTCGGTGAGTCCATGAACAAATACCGATTAGGACTTGCCGCGATAATGGCGATTCTACTGGCATTGCCAGGCGTCAGCATGGGAGTTCACAACGGCATTGGCGGCACCCATGTCAACAACGCCGATGGTGAAGAGATCAGTGATGTTGCTGAGATGGGATGTCTTTGCCATAATCCGGATGGTGCTGACAATGAAGTCACTGTACTGATGGCAGATGTTCCATATCGATATCTTGCTGGACAAACGTACGAAATGGTACTGCAGATCATTGGTGGCCCATCAGCCGATGGCACATATGCTGCAGGATTTTCAATGCGCGTCAACATAGGAAGTCTCACTGCCGGCAGCGGCTCCGAGAACCTGGTTCAAACTGCAGTCGAAGGTGATGAGCAGACCTTGACCCATACTGCTGCTGGAGCGGCTGCGGCGGATAGAAGTTGGACTGTGGCTTGGACCGCTCCAGATTCAGAAGCGGGTGATGTCGTATTCAGAGTGAGTGGAAACTCAGTCAATGGAGACCAAGGTGCGACCAATGCTGACCGCTGGAATCACTTGATGTTCGCAATTCCCGAAGGAGTTGCTGAGGGAGAGGATGTAAGAACCAGAACTATTTTCGTCGGCGATGGCGAACTTGAGGCCCCTCAGACTGCCGAGCATGGCTTGTCCCTCCATGATATGGGGGCACCACTTCGTGCCCACTGGTTAGGATTGCTTGGTTTCCTCTCAGTCATTCTAGTCATTGTCTTCTGCGGCCTGATGTTGAGATATGGATTCTCAACCTCATACAAGGGGCGCAGCAATCTATTGCGTTTGAGATACCATACTGAAAGACGAGGTGATCAATGATGTCGGGAGATATGGTCACCAAACTTCTCGAAGAGGTTGCCAGTGGCAAAGTGAGTGTAGAAGATGCCAAGGTCGCTCTCGAAGGCGTGGATCTCAGCGAGGAACAATACCTCTCTGCCGTTGACCATGGAGTCTTCAATCCAGCCGAAGCTGGGACCATAGTCAATGCCAGCCTAGCACCAAGTGGCAGTAGCATGCTGGTCATGTTCTTCTTTGTCTGGGGATTGTTCTGGGTGACTTATTGGATTGGTATCATGCTCTACGGCCTTTTCAACCACTGGGACCCACAACAACTCTCGTTCCACTTTGCAATGACTCTGCTCACACTCTGTATGATGGGAATAGTGTACATGAAATGGGTCATGCCAGACAAGATCATCGTCAAACATCGACGCCCGAAGTACATTCAAGAGCACCCCAAGGACTGGGTGGAATACAAGATTTGAGGTGATGGCATGGTAAAGGAATTCAATCTGCGTCCAGCACCCCAAGAAGGCGGTAGGTCATCTATTAGCGATGATGCAACCTCAATGAATCGTCGTCAATTCATGCGCTACGGATTCAATACCGCAGCAGGTATTCTTGCTGCTAGTATGGGGGCCTTGGGATTCGCCACCATCTTGATGCCCGGCGGAGGGGGCTCAGAAGGAGATTCGGCTGTGAAATACTGGGCCAAGGGCCGTGAAGATACTGCTTGGTACGGTTCCATGCATCTGCAAGAGATGAAGAAATCTGATTTCGTGGCTGAAGCAAGCAACACTAAGACTGGCACATCAGGAGCATCTGGAGTCTGGCAAGGACTTCCAGTAACTGTCAATTACATTCCCAATTCACACAATACGGGAACGCCTGTCGTCGATAACAAACCTCGTTTCCAAACCGCTGAAGGATACGATACAACAGGAAAATACGTCGGGCACTTCGAAGATATAGTCGAGAAGGAACCACTTATCTTCCCAGATTCTGACATCATCATGATATTCTCTCGCTGTCCTCATCTATGTTGTATTCCAGGTTGGCAGTTGGTTGATAATACATTTACTGAAGACCACTGGTCTGCGGGAGGCACCGATAGTGGAGGTACCAAGTTGTTCTGTATCTGCCATTCAAGCCGTTTCGACCCTACATTGCTGGAGATGAACATCAACAGGAACAGATCCAATGGTCAGGAATTCAAGTATGCTGGAATCCGTCTGACCGGCGGACCTGCACCGGTAGGATTGCCGCTGATTCCAGTCATCATCAACGGTGACATCATAGAAGGAAACGTACTGACGATAGATGGAGTCTCAACCCTCGACTGGTTGACATATTGTGATTGAGGTGATTTGATGAATGTAATATTCTGGGTTCTGTGGTTCTTCATCGTCTTCATCACCGTATTAGTCGCTTTCACACTTCGCAAGGAAAATCAAGACATGCCTCGTCGCGATATCCTCAGAGCAGTGGAAGCAAGTGGCAAAATGGGAATTGCCGAACGCTCTTTTCTTTGGGTATTCTCGTGGCTTGATACTCGTTTTAGAGTTCAGGATTACTGGTCGATGTCCAAGGATGCTTACTACGACATGCATCGACAGATGCCACTTTCTCACGCAGAGAAATACAAGTTGCGCATCATCTGGTACTGGTATCCACTATACTGCTTAGGCGGAATCTCCTTCATCGCCTTCATCATTCTAGTGATTACAGGAACCGTGCTCGGAATCTACTACGTCCCCGGTGGTGATGGAGACCCAAGTCCTGCATATGCGAGCATGCAATTCATCATGCTCGACCTGCCATTCGGCTACATCGTCAGATCCATACATCATTGGGCTACCCACTTCATGGTGGCTGCGGTTTTCCTGCATATGTGTAGGGTATACTTCACAGGAGCATACAGGAACCCTCGGGAATTGAACTGGCTCATCGGAATTGCATTGATGTTCCTGACAATAGTGTTCGGGTATTCGGGATACCTGTTACCGTGGGATGCACTGGCCTTTGGTGCTGCAACCATCGGCATCAACATGAGTAACTCTTCACCACTTATTGGAAAATACATCGCAACTCTGTTGTTCGGCGGCACCAGCCTCTCAGGAGGTACTGTCACTCGGATGTATTTCATTCACGTATTCATCCTTCCAGTCATAGTTACAGCACTGATTATCGTACACATGTTCATCGTCTGGGTACAAGGAATTGCGGAGCCGCATTGAAGGAGGTGGAAATATGGGACTCATAGAAAATTTTGGCAGGGTTGCAGACACCTACATGACTGAGAAGGCCAAACTGAAGGATGTTGGAGAAAAGCGTATTCGTACCAAACTCGGACACGGTTTCTGGCCACACGAGGTGCTCAGAGACTGCATCATCTTCGCAGCTATACTCGCTGTACTTTCATTCTATTCTTGGTTGATTCCACCCCCACTACACAATGCTGCAGACCCCTTCGCTCAAGCAGGTTTCGTGTTTCCTGATTGGTATGTACTGTTCTCTTATGGATACCTACGCTGGGGAGAGTATCTGCCTCAATTCGACGTCCCGCTTGGACCCATTGGTGACTTCTTCGGACAACCAGTCTTCCCATGGAATGCAGCATGGTGGGGTTCATTCCTAACCGGCATCCCAGTCGGCATCCTCGCACTGCCGCCTTTCCTTGGAGGTCATGCCAAGAGAGGTGTAGAGGACCCTGTTTTTGCCACTGCTGGAGCAATCTATCTTGCTCACATTTGGTTCATTTCAGTATTCTCAATCAATATCTTCCTCGAGTTATATGGCAAGAACCGCGCTGATTTCTGCCGCCTCGACAGTCATGGAGACCTCGTTTGCGGAGTCAGAGAACCGTGGATGGCTGATTTCTTCAATGCGATACCGTGGATAATGACAGGAATAATCATCTGGTTCGCCATATACTTCGGCACCAGATGGTTCCTGATCAACAGCATTGGTTTACGAACGACACCGAAACTGGGCAAACAGATAGCCGTGGGCGGAGCCATCATTGCTATTCTAATCAGCGCTTGGACATGGCCGATATACAATAATGGATTCTGGGATGCCGATGGATTCGGCGCCATGGAGACTGAAGAAGAACTCTACAAGATGAGAAGTCAACCTCTTGATACCGAAGTGCATTCAGCAAACGAATTCACCGATGGCAAATACGATGATCTCATCGTTCCTGCTAGAGATTGGCTCGATTGGACCCTGTATCAACCGACTCAAAAAATAATTTTGGATTTCGCTGATGTCAATAATCATCAGGATAAGGATGCTGGTGTCAATGGAGGGTATGGTTCAGATGAACGCAACGGAACCTTCTCCTTCACCCAGACCCAAAGTGTAACAATAGACGATACTTGGTTGGATTCTGTCATCACGGACTTCTCCTGTGAGTATCGTAACACAGACCCAGAGCAAAGGAAAACCAATGGAGTCCTGACCACAAACCTAGTCAGTGCTGAGATGAAGTTCATCGACAGTAGCGGAAATCTCGCAGCCAGTACCAATGATTGCGACTCTCTTACAAC
>JASMHR010000051.1 GCA_030750665.1 Candidatus Poseidoniaceae archaeon | reverse complement strand
ACCATATCGAGGGTTGGTACACCTTCAGTAATACAGATCACTACACCTTCTCCTTTGCATCTATCGAATGCATCTGCAGCTTCCATGATTGCTTCACCAGCGAAAGGAGGCGGGACATAAATGACGCTTGCATCTGCATCAGTCGCTTCTATAGCCTCAATGACGCTGTTGAACACTGGTCTTCCATCAAGTACACTCTGCCCACCTTTCCCTGGTGTCACCCCGCCAACGATGTTGGTTCCATATTCAATCATCTTCTCACTATGGAACATTCCTTGCTTGCCGGTGATTCCCTGAACAAGCACTTTTGCATCTTCTTCTATCCAGATAGCCATCATTCCTCACCTCCAATCAATTCAACGATTCGTTGAGCACCCTCGGCCAAGGTCTCAACGGTATGGATGTTGAGGGTACTTGCCGCAAGTATCTTCCTTCCTTGTTCGAAATTGGTTCCTGATAGACGTACCACCAAGGGAACGGTCAACCCGAGTTCCTCGGTAGCGGAAATAACGCCGCGAGCGATGATATCGCAGCGCATGATTCCACCGAAGATGTTGATAAGTATCCCTTTGACATTCTGATCTCCCATAATGATGCTGAAAGCCGTCTTGACTTGTTGCTCATCAGCGCCACCTCCTACATCGAGAAAATTGGCAGGTTCACCACCGTAGAGTTTGATGACATCCATTGTTGCCATGGCCAGTCCAGCCCCATTGACGAGGCAGCCGATATCACCATCAAGTTTGACGTAGGAAAGTCCCGCTTCATCGGCTAGAATCTCGGTCTCTTCCTCCTCAGAAAGGTCTCTCAACTCCTCAAAGATGTCAGGATGCCTGAAGGCTGCATTTCCATCGAAACTGACTTTTGCATCGAGAGCGACGATGACATCATCATTTGTTCGAACCAGCGGATTTATCTCGATCATCGAGCAATCCTTGGAGATGAAAAGGTTGTACAGAGAGCGAATCATCCCTGCGAAAGAGCGTGAGGCAGTCTTGGACAATCCGAGTGAACGAGCCAGTTCTCCAATCTGAAATCCAAGCAGCCCAGCACTTGGGTCCACCCAGATCTTGTTTATCTTCTCAGGTGTATTAGCAGCGACCTCTTCGATTTCCATTCCCCCTTCGGTGCTAGCCATGATCAAGAGAGATTTCTTCTCGCGGTCCACTAGAAGGGCAAGATAGTATTCGTTAGCGATATCGCAGCCAGCCTCGATGTAGAGATTCTGCACTCTTTTTCCTGAGGCACCAGTTTGCTTTGTCACCAAGATATTCCCCAACATCTTGGATGCTAATGACTCGACTTCGTCTTTGGAGCGAGCGAGTTGAACACCGCCCTGCAGTACTATCTCCTTGCTCTGCGGCTCATGCAGACTACCTTTTCCGCGTCCACCGGCGTGAATCTGGCACTTCACCGCAACCAGGTTACTTTCCAGTTCTTCCCAACCGGCAATGGCTTCCTCGACACTAGTGGCATGAACTCCACTCTGGACCAACACTCCATGTTCTGCGAACAATGCTTTACCTTGGTATTCGTGTATGTTCATGATTCTCGCCGTCTCTGCCACAGGGCCGACATCCTTGAACATCGCGATGAAACAGACTGCTGTAGTGACAAGGGACTTGAACCCCTTCAAGATGGAGCAACACATGGGAATGCAAGTAGTCGTTCTGGCAGGAGGCTTTGGTAGTCGCTTGAAACCCTGGACGAATACTGTACCAAAGCCATTGCTTCCATTGTTGGATAAGACACTCCTTGAACAGGTGGTTTCCACAGTGCCGGAGGACCTGGTTGACGAGGTGGTCATTGCTGCTGGATACATGGTTGATGAGATGAGGCAATATTTTTCTTCCATTGAATTGCCATACGAGGTGACTATTCTTCCAGAAGATGAGCCGATGGGTACAGGTGGTGCTTTGAAGAACTGCATCGATCATGTCAGCGGCCGTTTCGCCTGTTTCAATGGTGATGTGGTGAGTTCACTGGATTTCTCTGCAATGGCGGTACAGCATGAGGGGATGAAAGCAATTGGGACTCTTGCTCTTTGGGAAGTAGAAGACCCTACGCGATTTGGGATTGTAGGAATCGATGAGGATTACAGAGTCACTAGGTTCAAGGAAAAACCAACATCTGAAGAGGTATTCAGTAATCTCATCAATGCGGGTTCATACATACTTGAGGAAGAGATATTCGAATTGATGCCTGAGGGGAAGTTCAGCCTAGAGAGGGAAGTGTTTCCAGTCCTAGCAGAAAGAGGAGAATTAGGTGGTTTCCCATTTGAGGGATTCTTCATCGACGCAGGGACACCTGAATCATGGACTTCCGCAGTCGAGGCTGCAATCAAGGATGGTCGATTTGCATCGGGTTCGTTGATTGAAGGCACTTGGTTCGCAGATGGTGAAGTGGCGGATTGTATTCGCGGAGAATACAATATGTTCTCTAGTGGTATACAGGTCTCTAAAGACAGTATCATTTCGCAATCAACTCTGTTAGAAGGGGCTAAGGTTGGTTCAGGTGCCAGATTGGAAAGATGTCTGATTGGAGAAAATGCACAGATTGGCGCTGGATGCCAACTCAAAGATGTCTTGGTAGACCATGGAGCCATAGTTCCTGATGGTAGTTTGCTGCAGGGCGGGACCTTCCCTCAGATTGAATAGATGCTTACCCTTCCGGGAATCATGGCAGTGGCGAAGATAATTGTCAATTTCAAGACTTATGAAACAGCTCATGCAGGGGCAGCCGAAAATTTGGCCAAAGCGATGTTGCTTGTGGATTCCGAGACTGATGCAGCAGAAATGATAGCCGTAGTCAGTGCTTTCGACCTTTCCGCTGTTGTTGCTGCAGCACCGGGATTACAGGTTTGGACACAGCATTTGGATCCGGTTGGTTTCGGTTCCAATACAGGATGGTTGCATCCCGATACCGCTATTGAGAGAGGCGCTGTTGGAACGCTCATCAATCATGCAGAGCACAAGGTTCCTCTTGAGAAGGTTGAGAACCTGATGGCTCAGTTGCCGGATGGATTCAGCGTTTGTGCCTGTGCAGCAGACCTTGATGAGGCGCGTTCCCTCAGTGCGCTTTCTCCTACAATGGTAGCTGTCGAGCCGCCTGAGTTGATTGGAGGAGATACCTCTGTCACCAGTGTTGACCCATCCATCGTTTCGGATACAGTTGCAGTGGTCAGGTCGGTGGATTCCTCAGTGGTCACTCTTTGTGGTGCTGGAGTCAAGAATGGTCTCGATGTTGCAAAGGCAATTGAGTTGGGTACATCGGGTGTTCTCTTGGCAAGTGGTGTGACAAAGTCTGACGACCCTGAGTCAGTACTTCGTGACCTTGTTTCATCACTCTGATATTTCCTGTTCAAGCGATAGCAGAACGCATGGCCTTCTCGCTGGCCATCTGTTGTATCTTTGCCCCTTGCAGGTCGCTACCCCCCGGACAGTTGAATCTGTACCCACAAGTTCGGCATCGCCAATCCTTTTCAGAAAGTGGAACAACATCGATATCGATCTCAGGGCCGGCTTTGATCATCAATTGCCTTGCAGCATTTAGGTCAGTCTTTATGAGAACACGGACATCTTCCAGTATTCTTTGTTGTGCAGGAATACGCCAGGTTCTCCATCCTTTCTCAGTATGTGAGATGCGAGCAATCTCGTATTCTTCAGTCTTGACAGGTAGAGTTGGTTCATTGATTGCCCATAGCAACATTCCTGCTGATTCGATGACTCCCACATCATCAGGCTCTACTTTCCAGGCATTGGTTGAGATACGGATCAATACCCATCTCTGAGGTCCTTTGATGATAATATCAGGCGTGAGATATGCCGTTCCAGTAGCGGTTCGTGTTGTAGTGAATGGGTCCAATGGTTGCCATTCTCCATGGAATCCACATTTGAGCAGTTCACCGAGTAATGGATGGTTGTATGCTCTGCGCAGAACGAGTTCCCCTTGTTTCAGTATCTCTTTTTTCATGCTTTCAGATAGAGGGCGATGTATTGATTTTGAGCTTTGTAGCCGTCTTTGCAACTTCATCATCTCCATGTTCTGTACTTCGAGGGCTTGCGAGAATTCATTCTCTAACGCTTTCCTAGCAGTGGGCAAGGTCCAGAGAACTCTTGCATGAGCCTCGAACATCCATTTGCGAAGAGTGTCCCTGACTGCACGAGACATCAATTCTCGAGGTGGTGCCCATCTGCCTTGTTTCCAAAGCCATCGTTTAGGCCTGTCAAGTGCGACGCGTCCTCCCCTCCCTGCTACATATTGCAGGATGTAGCGCCGCGGACACGCCTGTAACCATCTACTCCTGCTTGAACTCCAGATAGGCTTCCAAACACCAGTTCTCTGAATATGTTCTGACACTTCAACTTCCATGCCCAGAAGGAATCACGTCAACGGTAATGAAGAAGTTGGTCAAGTAAAGAATCCAATACCTTGAGCCTTCAAGAAAAGGTCTATTGAGAACCAGATGGCGAATGGAATCATCAGTGAACCGAACAATTTGTGCATATCTTCTCTCGCTACCTGGCCAACCATTACCGCCAATCTTCCACCCATTTCAGCAATCACTCTGATGGCTAGAACCACCACGCCTGAGCAGATGAAAGTGGCCACTATGAGGATGATTCCCATGAACAGGCCAAAGCCACTTGTCAGCAAGGTGTTGGATAACCCCTGTGGAATCAACATTGGGTGAATCAACCAAGAGAACCATGCTACCCACATTCCGGATTGGACATCTACGGTGACTTCTTCTTTCGGCTTCCATTCTCTATAGGAAGTTGGAGAAAGGCGATGCAGTAGTGAGCCTAATCGCTTAATCTCGAAAGGAGCCCCCCAGATCATTGTTGAGATTGCTTGGTAGAGCAAGAACACAGCAAAGAACAACTGGACAAGATACCACGTCTCTCCGGACAAACCAGTCAGTCCAAGAATCAGTAACGGTAACCCCACGACCATGAATCCAATACCTCCTGTAGTGATGATTCCACCCCAGTTCCCTCCTGGGGGCAGAGGTTCCTCCGGCTTTTCCCACTCCTTTTGTGGCAAGGCGGTTAGAATCAGAGGGAAAGAAGCAGTCCAGATGAGTGCTAGAATCATGCTCGGTCCCTGAGAGGAGCCATAGGAGATGTCATCGACTGCATTCTCTAGAGATTCCAAAGAAGTGCTACCCACACTCCACCAGGCTATATGTCCGGTACTATCGATGACGATGATTCCATCTGCCATCCCAGTAGGAAGCAACTTAGCAGTAGCAGCATTGTGCTCATCTATCATTATCGGCCAACGAGAGAATACGTCCTCACTCAATTCTTCAAGTTCGTATGGTGCCACTTCTTCACCAGTCACCAGCATTGCGATGCCTACTCTATCACCCATCTTGTCGTCGACCATGTCGAGGACGTCGATGTGCTGTTTCTGGTTAGGTGAACCTGAAACCGAAACCGCGAGTACTGCTGCCTCCTTACCATCGAGGAGTTCTTCAAGAGAAACTGCAGAACTATTGTTTCCAGCACTATTCAATACGAATTGTGGTGCAGGCCATCCCGTTTGTATTCGTTCATCAGAACCAGCAATATCAGGCATCTGCAAGGCTAATGGAATCATCATCAGAGCCATCAACATCATGATTCCCATCAATGGGGCTGGATAGAGAATACCTTGCTTGATACCCCATCCAAGCCACAATAGCACCATGGCGAAACTGAATGGAGCAAGAACAGCCGTTGCGCTCCATCCATCATCCACTTCTCCACCATTGACAATGTGCACCCATCCTTTGAAATGGCATTCTCCAACCACTGCTGTGTAGGGCTGGTCATTGGTCTTCATGCAGAACTGCAGTAGCCAATGTCCCTCTCCTAACCTTGGCGTTACATAGGTCCATGCGGTCCGGTTCTCCTCGACTTTACGGATTGCTTGTGGACCATCCATTATCTCCAGTATTGATTCTCGGTCCACTGGTTTTGCATCATCAGGGTCCATAGGCCCCCAAACTTCCATGACGATGCTTCGATAGCCATCAATCGCCCAAGGTCCAAGTGCTACCATGTCGACATGGGAGAATCCAAGGTCGTCGCTTACGATACGCACATCTGGTTCCAACCATTGACCCTCGATCACAAGTCCACCGTCTTCGGTGACTCCTGACCACCAGAGTTTGGCTGCAACCGGACAGTCGTGTAACATCCTCAGAGTTGCCTCAAAAGAATCTCCAGGGTCCATCTTGACATTGATTTCTTGTCGTTCAAAGGTAAAGTTGTGAGCGTTGGTGACCGAGGTTTCAATGATGTAGATCGCTTCAGATTCAAACTGGAATTGTTGCCCTCCAATATTAACATCAAGGAACATCTGTGTTGGCCTTTGCCAGGATGCACAACTGAGAGGCGAATCGGTTGCTGTGGCGTGGATATAGGCTGAGAGATTGAGTGTCAGATTCAAAGATTCTGACACTGGAGAAGATTGAATCGATTCAAAGATTGTCTGTGGGACTCCTGCCTGATTCACTGTTATTGTTCCACCGGCATTAGTGTTGAATGGATGGATATCGGAAAGATTGGTATCCAATTCATCATTTCCACTGAAGAATAGTCGATGTTTCTGTGGGATATTCCAGTCCTGTTCTCCATCCGCCCATGTCTTCTTCTTTATCTGAGCGCTTGCCAAGGTAGATGAGAGCAATAGTAAGATTGCCATCACGAGCAGAAGATGTCCGCTCAACACCTTGCGTTCAGGCCCGCCCATGGTGCAGCGTGAAGCCTGACATTGAACAATCCTGCGCTTGGATGCACTTGTGGCATGGCGTCATAATAAAAAGAGAATCGGGCATCGAGCAGTTGCTCAGGGGCTGGTGTCAGGTGGTAATTCATGGCAAATGGTAGAGCATTCATTATTGGTAGTGTGTTTTCAGTTCTAGGAGCAATTCTTCTACTATACATGATGCATGATACCTCGTGGATGGTAAGAGATAGTCCAGAAGGCCCAACGATCGAGAGAGTTGAGTTTGGCCTTTATGCTTCAACTATACAGTACAGTGGAGATAATCAGACGGCCATGGCTTATGGTGATGAGGATGAATGGGTAACAAGAACTTGCGATGATTCATCGAATCCCAATTCAGATGAAGATGACAAGATGATGTGCGAAGTCATCAGTGCCGGAGAAACTGCGCATTGGATATTGATTTCTGGCATTGCATTGGTGGTCATCGCTACGATTCTTGCAGGTATTGGGATGTCCGGCTATGTTCGAGGTTGGATTCCAATGCTGCTCAATGTTATTGCCACTCTAGTCATCATTGTTGGTTCAGTCATCTGGTTGGTACAATTCCCTGATCTCAATATGGGTGCAGGTTCAGATGAACCAAGTTTGTCCCCTTCCTATGGATTCTATGTTTCTTTGGCATCAACTGCATTGATTTCCATAGGGGGCCTTGCTTGGGGTGGGGTTGAAGCATTCAATATCGAGACAGATGATGATCTTGATGAGGAAGATGAATGGCAAGATGCAATGGCGACTGCAGACCCAAGTTCAGCGAATTGGAGAGATCAGAATGTTCCGACTTCAGTTCCTGGAACAGAGGCTCCGCATCAATATCAGCAGGAACAGATGATGCAGCAATATGAATTTCAGGATCAAGGATATCATCACCAGCAATCGTATGCAGAACCACGACAGGATTGGCAAAGATCGGCACCTCGTACAGGGCCTTCTAGACCCTCAGCAGCTCCTACGAGTGGCCCCCCCGGTCCAACTGCGGCACCTAGTAGCGCCCCTCCTGGTCCTCAAGGTGCTCAACGTCAAGGCCCCCCTGGCTCTACTTACGGCCAGCCCCAACAACCGAAGGTCCGTAAGGCCTCTCAGCCAGTTCAGCAACCAGCGCCTGTACAGCATTCTGCTCCTGTGGCAGCACCAGTTCAGCAAGCAGTTCCTACGGGGCCATCTGTTCAGCAAGCTGTTCAAGCAGCGCCTGTACAGCATTCTGCTCCTGTGGCAGCACCAGTTCAGCAAGCAGCGCCTGTGCAGCAGATTTCCCCCACTGAACAATTGCAGCAATACATCGCTCCTCATCAGATGCCAACCACTGTTCAGAGTACTCCCCCTCCCGAGGCCAAGGGTCAGTTAAGACCGGATGGTTGGGAGATCCTTGAATGGCCACAGGGCTCAAGCAGATGGTTCTGGAAGAATCAGAATACCGGTCAGTGGTCTCGTTGGACCTGACTCAAGTTGATACAAGATTGAATGTAAGGATGATGAGTGCGGTCAGCACGACTCCCATTGCTATAGATGCAGCGTTTACGCCACTCTTGCTCATCAGTCCACGATTCTCAAAACTGGCGCCGAGGAGACTATCAATCTGACATCCAATCCAACCAATTGCAGTTGTGATCAATGCCAGCACCATTCCATTCCCCCAGTCTCCAGCAGCCATCGCTCCGAAGAAACCCAGTTCTTTCACATCACCAGTTGCTGGTATCCAACCAACTACCAATGCGACTAGACTAATCAGTGTAGAGCCGCCCAGTGCCGCCCATTGTCCAAGTTTGGAAGTCCCGCCGTTGGTACCAGGAGGGATTATCATTCCGTTCTTGATTAATCGCACACGGGGGTCAAGGCATCCGAATTCACTGGCCCAAGTATCCGCAGCAGCAACTGAAACAGAGGCTACGAACAGCCAATAGAACAATGTCCAATCCTGAAGCATGAAAGCGCAGAGGGAAACGATTGCAGGTAACATTCCATTCGCTGCGACATTCACCCATCCGCGCTGTCCGTCTGTTGATTCACACATACCCAGTTCTTTCTTCTGTTCCCATCCCCATTTCGTGGCGATATGGCTGGTGCCCAAGAATACCAGTAAAACAAGCAACCAAGACCAATGTCCGAGAATGCCGACGATAACTCCAAGCACCCCTGCGGCAGCGATTCCAGGTCCATCCAAGGCCTTGAAAATCTGACCTACGATAAGAAGGCCTGTGATGATGACCATGCTGATGACCACATTGGTAGGGTCCAGTCCACCGATTACAGCCTGCACCATACCTCTCCCTCAAGCAGCCGAATCAGTCTGAGTTGAAGTCATTGTCTACTGTACTGGGAACAGAATGAAGAGAATCCATGATGTTCTTGCCGATCCATAACAAGCCAGTCACCATGAGCAAGGTCCATCCCAATAAAGCGAATATTGCAGCTGTTTCTCCTGCTGCCTTCTCAACTACCAACAACACGATTGTCGAGGAACCATTCCAGAATGCATGTCCAAGCATCGCCAGACCTATTCCAATCATTGGTGTGCGTGGGAGTTTCCAGTGTTTGTCTTTGGAGTATTGTACTGTTGACATATATTTGTTCAGATTCCACATGGCCAAGGCTCCAGTTGCTGTAGTTGCACCTGTGCCAGTGCCAGTCGCATCTTGTACGACTCTACCAGTCTTCGAATCCATCAGAATGAAACCTGCATCCTGAGCCTTCATTTTCTTAGGGAGCAATCCACCCAAGCGCGGTTTTTTCGATAACAGCCATCCGATTCCAAGGCCAGACAGTCCAGTCCAAACAGCGTGTCCTGGAATCGAACCAATGCCACGTAAGAAGGCAGTGAAGGCGAAACCGGCGAAACCTCCTGTAACAATACTACTCGTGATATAGAGAATATTCTCCAACATGGCAAAACCAAGTCCTACGGTGAAACCGACTTGAAATCCGCGTCTTGGACTATCTATCATGTGGTAACAACATAGTACTGCGGCTGCTTTGCACAATTCTTCCCCAACGGGAGCGCTGATGGTCAATATCAGAAACTCACCTATTGTTGATAATTCATCAATCCCTATGCTGAAGAGCAGCATCGGAAACAGAACACTGTTGATGAATAGTGCTGGTAATGTTGAGACGAAACCAGCGGTCAAAGCGGCTTCTGCTTCATGGCGGCGAGTGGGCAATCCAAGAGAGCGTGTGGAATAGGACATCCATGCGAATACTGGAACGCCGAAGCCAATGAGCCAACATGGAATGCCGACAAGTATGGCGAATTGAATTAACAACATGTTGTCAGGGGAATTCAGCATCATCACGAACAAGGTAACTGATATTGCTATTGCAATGAAGAAGATACTCCACAGTTTCTTTGTGGCAGGAATGTCTAGAAGAGAGGAATCTCTTACCAAATGATGCCTGAATCGAGTTTTCATTGGAGTGGTGAGAGTTCTCTCACCTGGCAATGGATGGGCAGTAACGCCTGTATCGGAAGGCTCAGCCAGCATCACATGGATCAATCTAGGCCTACGAATGAAGATGAAGAGGAGTAACACCGGTAGGGAACAGAGTGCTGAGATGAAGGACATGTCTGGTGCATTCTCAACAATGCCCATTGGTATCACAACGAGCAAGTTGACCAATAGGAAGGTGACCAGAACCAGACCCAGCATCCTCCATATCGTTGACCACTGACTCCTTGACCTGCCAAGGACCATTCCAGGGGGAGGGGGAGACAAGGCCTCGATTTGTGGCAGCATGTAGGTATGTTGCACCACCGGATTCGTTGGTTGATGGATGACCACAGGTTGAGGTGCTGCCTGCATCAGTACTGACAGGCATGGGCCACTGATGAAACCCTAGTATGAGGGTCCTCGAGTTCATCTATCAGTTATTACTGAAACAACAATCTATGAATGAGTGATATTTTCCAGTAAATTCTCGATATTAATTTTGATATTTTGTTGAATATTGCGATATCTTATTCACGGTTGTGTTTGCATAATTATATCGACTGCTTTGGGCGCTCGGCACAACATGTCAGGGTTGTATATGACTCCAGCCGGCCAATCTAATATGTCTCCATTATTGAATGATGAGTCTATTTCTAGATATAATATGCAAGATGTACAAAGGGCCTCATTTTCGCGTTTAGCAATAATCATTGTCGTATTTCTGATGTTGTCTCAATCTATTTTGATAACTACAGATTCCAATACTGATGTCCTTGCTGATGATTCGGATTGGTTTGAAGGAATGGTCGATGATGAAGAGAACAATGAGGATTTTTCGATGGGGGGGTACAATCTGCTGTCTAATAGATGGTGGCAGCCATCAGCGAACAGGTTCAATGTAACTGTGAACGATTCCGATGGCGATGGCTGGGACAATGTGGATGACTGGATGCCAAATAACCCGGCAATACCTGCCCCAAAAGTCCCTTCAAATTGTGCTGAATTCAGGCCGACTTGCTCATTACAATCCGAGGGGTTCGCTGGTATGGATGCACCTGATTTTGTAATTCCGCAGGCTCACACTATGGAGATGGGTCTGGGAGATTTCGATGGTGATGGTGATCTCGATTTTGCTCGTTCGGGAAGCAATCACAAGGTTGCAATATTCACCAATGAGAATGGTTCCTCGTTCAGTGAAGAAAAGTATGATTGGGGTCATGGACAGAGAGATTCAACCGCGATGGCGTGGGCTGACATAGACAATGATGGTGACCTTGACCTAACCAGTGGAAACTCCAAATGGACCTTCAAAGCGACGGATCAGATATTCTTGAATGAAAATGGCACATTTTCCTCTAGGCCACAATACGAGACCGCTGATGAGATATTCTACACTAAAGATGTGGAGTGGGGCTTGCTGACCGATGACCCGTATCCCGACATGGTTGTCTCCGATCAGTCTGGATACCTTGGGTTCTATGCCAACTTCGGAGATGGATTCAAATTGAAGCCCGAGAATTATTCTTATGGGCAGTGTTATGATTCACAGGCGACCTGCATCGTCTTTTCAATCGCCTATGATTTAACTCCTGATTATACCGGATTCAATAGTCCTAATGGACATGATGTGGAGCTAGTTGATCTTGATCTAGATGGTGATTTGGACATCATCGTAGGTACAGAGGAGAATTTCAAAGTG
This sequence comes from Candidatus Poseidoniaceae archaeon, assembly GCA_030750665.1. GTDB lineage: Archaea > Thermoplasmatota > Poseidoniia > Poseidoniales > Poseidoniaceae > UBA226. The sequence continues at coordinate 225 of JASMHR010000051.1, read as the reverse complement.
ATACGCAACGACGGTTTCCATGACCATGATGATTTCGATAATGCTTGGTTGACGATACCAAATGCCACACAGGAAGTGGCGATTGGAGATTTGAATGGTGATGATCTGCCTGAGATAGTCATTGGAGGGAGTATGGCGACCCTGAAGGCCTACCACAACCTAGGGGACATGAATTTCGCACTCATTCCACTTTGGGAAAGTGTCGAACCAGCAGATGCGACTGGA
>JASMHR010000050.1 GCA_030750665.1 Candidatus Poseidoniaceae archaeon | reverse complement strand
GGGTGAATTTGACTTCTTCGCCCTGTCTTCGGGCGAATTCCCTGAGCACCGGTTGTCTGAAGGCGACCCATTTCCCAGATGAAGTGGCGTAGGAATTGATGTCGTGCCTTTCACTTGCATGTCCCATTGGAAGCACATAATCTGCGAAGAATGCGGTTTCATTCCAAGTTGGCGTCATGGCAATATGGCAGCCGACCGCTTCCGTGTTCTGTAGCATCTCTATCCATGAGAAACCATCCGGATATGTCCATACAGGATTGAATACTCTAGTGAAATAGACATCCATGCTGCCTCGACCATCCTTGATGAGATGAGGTAGGATATGGCTCATCTCAAAATGCGACAGGGTGTATTCTCTGGGGAAGTGCAGTTCATTCCACCCCTCTGGGTCGGGTGGTACATTGAAGAGTTCAGGTTTGAATTTGGACCATGAGTTTGGAGAGGTTCCACCCTTTGTCCCCACTGAGCCAGTCAGGACATTGAGGAAATGTAGTGAGCGACTGACCTGCCAGCCGCCAAGGTTTCCAATGGATGCTGCTCTCCAGACGTGGGTGCATAATTTACTTCCAGCATTGGCAACGATGTTACCTGCTTCGATGACCTGTTCGACGGGGATGCGACATTCTTCAGCAGCAAATTCGGCAGTGTATTCTGAATATTCTTCCTTCAACAACTCGATGAAGCGATCAATGGTTCTCTCTTCCGAGGGGTGAACTGCTTCCATCCATTGCTCCCAATTAACCTGTTCTTCCATGAATCGGCGGTCATAGAGTCCCTGCTCAAGGATCATTCTCGCCCAGCATAGGAATAGAGCAGTTTCACTTCCTGGCCATGTTGGCAGCCAATGATCGGCCATCGATGCGGTGTTAGACAGCCGCGGGTCGATGACGATGAGTTTGGCACCATCCATCATTCCCTCAAGAATTCTCTGTGCGTGTGGATTGAAGTAGTGTCCAGTTTCAAGGTGTGAGGAGCATAACAGGATGACATCAGCATTGGCGTGGTCAGGACTGGGGCGGTCATGGTGATGCCATAGGGCATACCCAGTTCGTGCTCCTGCACTACAGATGTTGGTATGCGAATTGTGTCCATCGACCCCCCACGCCTTTAGAACGCGATTCGTATATCCTTCGTGGCCGGGCCTTCCAACATGGTAGACTACCCTATCTCTGGCACCAGTTTTGAGCGAAGTGCGTATCTTGGATGCTATCTCATCGAGTGCTTGGGACCATGGAATCTGTTCCCACTCCCCTCCGCCGCGTTCTCCAACGCGTTTCATTGGTTGCAGAATACGTTCAGTATCTTGAATCTGGTTGATGGTCGCTGGTCCCTTGGCACAGTTTCTCCCTCTACTCCCAGGATGGTGAGGATTGCCTTCGAATTTTGTAACCTCTCCAGAGTCTTTATCCACATAGGCAAGAAGACCGCAAGCGGATTCACAATTGAAGCAAGTTGTTGGTACCAATGAGTAGTTCTTCTCTACTTTCTTGGGCCACTCGTTTGCATCCAGTTCCTTGTGGTCATGCCAATCTTCTATAGCGGGATATTTGCGAAGTTCCTGTTTCGCTCCCGATGTATGTTCTCTATCAAGATCAGGAATGATTCGAAGTTTCTGTGCGATCTTCTCAATGAATGTCTTGCTCATTTCTTCACCTCACGAAAGCGTCTCCAACTGTGGTTTTTCGATGACCTTGTGCCCGTGCAACCAGAACGCAAGAAGTGCAATTGCGGATGCGATGATGATGGTCTTGTCTCCAACCAGAAGAAGTAGAACTACAGCGCCGATAGCCGCTGTCTCCAGCAAGAATTTCGCTGGCAGCAATTTGTCTCTGGCCCATGAACGAGCCTTTGCCTGTTGTAATAACCATGCGGTATACACACCGGTCAATGCTGCAAGTGGAATGCCAGCATATGCAAGAAGGCGCAGGTATGATTCTGGCATGTCGAGGAATAGCACCATCGCTGTAGCAGACAGGATTCCACCATATGCGGCGAGGATATAGGCACCTTTGACCAGCCATGAATTCCAATTCGGTCTAAGCATGACGTAGAGGAATCGTTCTGGGCGGTCGAGGTCCTTGACCAGTAGTGCCCCAGTCACAGCGAGGAAGAAAAGGCCGATGCCGATTATCGGCCACCACAGGTCGCTCATATCCAGATACCCCATCAACCAGGCAATCATAGCGACCATGTAGGTTCCAGAAGCGACCGCCTTGGTCCAGATATAGGCGCTGACCTCCCAGCCCCAGAGTATACCCTTGGAGGGTGCATCATATGCGCGTTTTGCCTTGGGTGAATCATTCTTGAGTTTTTCAGCAACATCGCGAATAATGGCTTGATCTCTAGGTGTGGCATCTGTAGCCTTCATTTCTAGAGCCAACTGTACCAGCATCGAATGCTCATCAGATGCTCCCAATCTTTGTTTTGCATATTTTGCATAGTGTCCCACTCCTGCGACCTGTTCTCCCCACATCGAGATTGGTGAGCGTTCACTCGCTGAGGGGTCGAGCATTTCTACAGAAGTATTGAGATAGAACACGTTGGGTATTGTTTCAGCCTCTGGTTTTCTGACCGTGGTATCATTTTCGGAGATGAGCATGGAGAGTGATGACTTGGGGTCATCGAGGTCTCCACTGATTATTGCCTCGACAGGACATACGATGACACATGCTGGTTCATACGAGTTCTCGATTCGGTGCGCACAGAAGTTGCATTTCGCAGCAGTACCCTTGTTTGGATTGATATAGAGAGCATCGTATGGGCATGCTTGCATACATGATTTACAGCCAATACAGCGTTCATCATCAAAATCCACCACGCCATCATTTCGCGTGAATAGTGCGGAGGTTGGGCAGATAGTGGTACAGGGTGAATTTTCACAATGGTTGCAACGGTGGACACTGAATTCGCGATTGGAATCTGGATAAGTCCCCGTCTCGATGTATTTCACATGGGTGCGATTGACTCCTATAGGGACATCGTGTTCCGACTTGCAGGCAACTGTGCAAGCATGACATCCGATGCACTTTCGGTTATCAATTGCGAAACCGAGATTGACCATATTCTCAATCCTCAACTATCTCTGCTTCCTCGGTCTGGTCGAGAGACATTGCTTGATGGACCAGATCGATAATGTCTACAACCGCTATCTTATCTTCATTTCCACCGGTCTTGACGGCATCTGAATACATGGTCATATCCTTGGGGCAGGCGACTAGGAATTTTGAGACATCAACTGAAAGAGCTTCTTCAATTCTCATTTCTGAAGGACGTTGTTTCATATCATCATGGTCTTTCATCCAAATTTGTCCACCTCCTGCACCACAGCAGAAGGAATTCTCACGATTACGTGGCATCTCAACGAGTTTGAGGCCACAACGTTCAATGACACTCCGTGGGGCATCGAAGATTCCATTGTAGCGACCTAGATAACAGGGGTCATGGAATGTTGCATTTCCGGAATGTGAATTCTTCAGTTCGATGGACCCAGAGTCTAATAGTTCAACCAAGAGGGTGGAGTAGTGCACCACTTCATAATTACCACCTAGGCGCGGATATTCATTTTTCAAAGCATTGTAGGTGTGAGGATCGGTAGTAACTATGCGATTGAATTCGCATGTTTCAAGCAGGGCGATATTCTGTTCAGCCAGAGATTCGAACAAGCCTTCTTCTCCTACTCTACGGACGTCATTCCCTGCATTTCGTTCTCCTTTCTTGATAATTCCGAAATCTACCTCAGCGGCAGTCAATACTTCAGCCACTTTGCGGGTTGTGTCGGTACAGGATTGATTGAAAGATGCATAGTCTCCTACGAACCATAGTATATCCACTGGCTCTTTGCTGGCATCCTTGATTTCTATATCGAGTTCTTTCGACCACTTACTGCGCTTGCGGTTTGATTGACCGAATGAATTGCCTTGCTCATCAATACTTCGTAGTACCTCAGCCAAGTCATCTGGCATATTGGAGTCAAACACCATGTTACGACGCATTTCAATGATGTCGTACATCGGCTCATTGCCGACAGGACAGATGGAGACACATGAGTAGCAGGTAGTACAGGACCAAACAGCATCCCCTGAGATGGTGTTACCAAGTAATTCGATATCTTCTCCCAAAACCAAAGTGCCACTGTTGTTGTTGACCAGATAGCGCTTGTTGATCTCAAGTGCTGAGGGACTCAGTGGAGTTCCACTTTCATGAGCAGGGCACACTTCATGGCAACGAGTACACATGATACATGCGTAGGGATCGACCAGTTGCGGCCATGGCAGTTCAAGCAGACTCTTGGCACCAGGTGCAGTGGGGTCTGAGACAGAATCTAGTTCGCCGATATTGGTTCGGCGATTCAGTGCAAGATTTACTGGTGCAATCATCAAATGAATATGTTTTGAACGAGGGAAATATGGTATGAATGCCACGATTAGTCCCATCGCCAACCACCAAGTAACATGAATGCCGAGTTCGATACTCTCTCCAGACCAATCGTTGAACAATGGCACTAACAGGCTTGCAGTAGGTAACCACGCATCGGTTTGGCCACTCTCAGCCATGCGAAGCGCAGTTCCAACCCAGCGAGAACCTACGTGGAGGATGATGAAAACACCTACTAGAAGTGAGTCTTTGCGAATTCCTCCTGCCTTGACCTTTGGATGTAATAGGACATTTTCATTGAATTCGAATACCTTGGGTTTGATGATGAATCTGCGGAATAGCATTCCAATCATCCCTACGAGAACCAGTACACTGAACAGGTCAGCGAGTAGATTGAAACTGCCGAAGATTGGTCCTTTGTCAATCGTGGTCCAATCATCGACGAAGGCCTCGAGTAAGTCGCTTATGTTGACCAAGATATAGAAACTGAAACCAAAGAAGATGAAGGCATGTAGAATACTTGCAATAGGGCGAGAGCGAAAGATAGGTTTCTGCAGCATGACATCTATTGTCATCTTGGTGAATCTTCCTACCAATCCATCGCTGCGTTCTGCCGGGCCTCCACTGCGGATGATCTTGACCATCCTGCTGAAGCCTGGCCAAGCAAGAATGCTACAGATGACAATGAGGGCAATGAAGGCGAGGCGTTCCTGCTCGCTGAACATCATCTCACCTCTGAATATATTTACTCCAGTTCTTCGATCAGTTCTTCACAGACCTCAAACAGATCTTCAACCACTCCGTAATGGGCAACGTCGAAGATTGGCGCATTTTCATCGCTGTTTATGGCGATGATGGTTGCTGAATCCTTCATTCCTTCAATATGTTCAGGAGCACCGGATATTCCAAGAGTGATGTACAATTTTGGTTTGACTTTGAAACCAGATTTTCCGACCTGCCGCGATTTCTCCATCCATCCTGCATCTACTAATGGCCGTGAACAGGCTATGTCAGCATTTAGTAACTCTGCTAGTTCTTCGGCAACCTCGATGTCATCTTTACTTCCAATGCCTCTGCCAACCGCAATCAGTATCTCCGATTGTGTGATGTCGACATCTCCCGGTTCAGGTTCGATGAGGCGCTTGAAGCGGATTTTGCCATCTGTGGCAGGTGCTGCAATTTCAGACATTGAGGGCGCCCCCTCGCGGCGTCCGGAATCTGCATCATGAGTGCCTGAAAGGACCATTGCTACTACCGGTCCACTGACCTTTGAAGAGACGTTCATCTTTCCTCCGTATAGGGAACTGGTACAGACGAAATCCTCTCCATTGTTCTGTATACCAGTGCAATATGCGACTAGAGGCAAGTCGAGGGATGCTGCAACGGGATTGGCCAAGTCGTAGCCCATCGAGGTCGAAGCAATCAGTATCAGATCAGGAGAAGTGCTCTCTATTGCTGCAACAGTGGCTGCAGAATAGGTTTCTGGATTGAAATCATTCGAACAGGAAGCAGATATCACTTTGTTTGCAATTCCCAACTCCCCAGCATTCTCAGCCATCGAGCCAAAGGTCAAGGCATTGATTTCTCCAGTTCCAAGGCTGTTGGCCAAGTCCAGCATTTCAAAGGTGATGTCAGAGAATTTTCCTGCGAGGTGTTCACAAACGACCAATGTTCCTGCCATCAGACCACCCCCAGTCCATTCAACAATTCCGCTAATTCTTCGATGTCCGAGATCATCTTCGCACCACTTCCACCTTCTGGTTGGGAGAATCCGCTGACTGTACTACCAGAACCAGTGCCAGTGTCAGTTATGGAGAACTCTTCTAGAGTGGATGTCTGTTGCATTTGTCTGATTTTGCTTACTGGTGCATAGCGCGGCGTTTCCCGTGCTGCTTGAATTCCAAGAACTGCAGGAAGGTCAACCTCAAACTCAGCCATCATCCCACCTGCGTATTCCTTCATTACTGAAGCAGTCTGGCCAGAGAGAGATACTTCACTGACCACTGAGATGCATGGAAGCCCCATCTTGGATGCCATGAAAGGCCCCAGTTGTCCATCTCTGTCATCAACAGATTGCACACCGGTCAGAATGAGGTCGCATGATTCTGCCTCTAGAACCTGAGAGAATGCTGTGGCGAGACCAGTGGTTCCTTCAGTAGAGGAGCCGGTCAATCTGATGGCCCTTGTTGCACCTTTAGCAAGAGCGGTAAAGAGCATCTTCTCGCTGCCTTCTCCACCCATGGCAAGAGCAATGACCTCATCGTCATCTCCTGCAAGAAGCAGAGCTTCCTCCAATGCATGGTCGTCGAATTCGTTCAACTTGAATTTTAAATCCTCTGTGTCTAAGCCTGTTCCATCATCATCGACTTCTAGTTCCTCAACCAGATCGGGGACCCATTTCAGTAATACTGCTATCTTCATTTTCATCACTCCTTATTGTTGATACACATATCGATAATCTCGATGATATCCATGACTTCTAAGGCTCCTTCGTTATCAGTCGATTTGACTGCATCCTCGAAGCGTGAGACTTCGTATGGGCAGCAGACGACGAGAACTTCAGCACCTACCATGATGGCTTCGCGAACCCTGTTCTCAGAGAGTCGTTCGGAAGTATGCTCTCCAGTCAATCCATCGAGCCACATTCCTCCACCACCGCCACCGCAACAATATCCTTGTTGCTTGCAACGGTACATCTCCATGAATTCGATTCCGGGGATGGCTTCAATGAGTGTTCGCGGTGCCTCATATTCCCCGTTATGCCTGCCTAAGTAGCACGGGTCGTGGAAAGTCACTTTGCGTTCGAATCTTTCAGTAAACATCTGCTTCAGTTGATCTATGTGTTCTGCAAGAAATTGGGTGTAATGTTGGACAGGATATTCATTTCCAGTCAATTCAGGATAATGATTCTTGAATGCATTGTATGCATGTGGGTCGCTGACCACCAAGCGCTCATGAGGATTCTTTTCGAACATGGCATGATTGTGCTCGACCAATTCCTCAAACAGTCCGCTTTCTCCGCACAATCTCTGCGAATCCCCGTCGCACTTCTCTTCTCTTCCAAGAACTCCGAAATCAATTCCCAAACGGTTGAACACTCTGGCCATGGCCTGTGCAGCATCAATACCGCGTGGATGGTAGGAGAAGTAATCGCTGACATACCAGAGCACATCCACATCTCCCGGTTCTTTTGAGAGGTCGCGAATGGGTTCATCGAGTTTCTTCATCCAACGGACTCTCTTACGTGCTGATTCACCCATGGGGTTTCCGTATTCCGCAACATTCTGTAGCATCTCCTGCAATTCAACAGGCACATTTCCTTCTAAGATGGCCTGTTCTCTGACAGCAGGCATGATTTTCATCATGTCAACTCCTTTTGGACAGACTCTCAAACAATTGTTGCAGGTTGTGCACATCCATAGGTCTGAATGAGTGAACAGGTCCATGCCATTCTGTAATTTACTATACAATTTACGGGGTCCATAGGAGCCTACGTTGTCGACAGGACAGACTCCAATACATTGTGCGCACTGATAGCACCAGCCTATGGATTCAGCACCTTTGAGGTCCCGTACTTTGTCGAGGTTGGTGAAATCAAAATCTGTAGTTTCTCTTGGCACCCACATCCTGTTCCAGATGCCTGAAACATCGATTCCATCTATGATTGCATGCTCCTTTTCCACATGGCGTTGGTATTCATGCTCACTCATTCATACTCACCTCCAGTTGACGCACACCGAGCACACGCTCGACCAATTCTGGCAACTCAGGTAGTATCCGATTGAATTCATCAGACATCTTGAGGCGGAATACTGTGTACATATAGACCGCATGAACACAAGCCAAGTAGAGGTCCATGCCGAGCATCCCGGCAGCATTTCCCGATATGTTTCGTGAGTGTCCGAGAACTTCCACCATTCGCAATGCAGCTGAAATGTTTCGATAACGTTCACTATCGCTCTTACCATCCAGTTCCACTTCTTCATTCACTACCATTGATATTGCTCCCGAACCCGTCTGCGAGTCCCAGATCCAGTTGGTCCACAAACAATTCTTCTGTGGGTCGTTGAAGTGCAATAATTCACTGGCCAGATTGATGCAGCGACGCCTGTCCACTGTCTTGGAAATCGCTTTCACGAATGCTTCGAATCTATTCTCAGTCTCACCTTCTCCATACAGGAGCGTTATAGTCGCAGCACGCAAGTTTTCCACCCCCACGGCTTTGACAATCTTTGCAGCCCTCCTACGGATAGAGAAAATGTGGTTCATCAGTCGTGCGAAATCTTCCGTCTCCATCTTGACCAGATTCTCAGCACGCAGGTATTCAGCGAACATTGTTTGTTTTTTCTCTAATTGTCTTGCAATGTTCTCCAGTTCACTCGAACTGGCTAATTTGCTCGCCTCCTTGAGGAATTCATCAGCGGACTCGGAGTCCACTACCTCTTGGATTGACAAGGTGTCGTAAAGCATCATTATCACCTGATTCAGTTGGTTACGGTTATTCTTCGGATGAAAGCACAGGCTTTGAGAGCGGCTGCTCCACCCATAGAGATTGAATCTTCCAAATCAGCAGGACCTGCAGCAGTACCTGCAACAAAGACGCCATCAATTGGAGTCTGAACAGTGTTCAATGGGCCACCTTTCGTCTCGATGTAGCCATGGCATTCAAGCGGTAATTCGAATAGTTCTGCCATCGCTAGAGTCCCATCAGATGGCTCCATTCCAACTGATAGGATCACCATGTCCATCGGCACTTCCATCGGTCTTCCCATCGTAGTGTCTTCGCCCTTGACCACTATCGTGTCTCCTCTCTTGGTCACTTCACTGACTAGTCCACGAATGAAATTGACGCGGTATTCCTCCTGTGCCTTCCAGTACAATAGGTCCTCCCAGAATCCATACATTCTCATATCGATATAGAATACTATCACCTTACAATCTGGCAACAGGTGTTTGATCTCAATTGCTTCCTTGGTTGCGACACCACAACAGACTTTCGAGCACCATTGATTTCCAATCTGTCTGTCTCGACTACCGACGCACTGAACAAAACAAACAGTCTTTGGCGCCTCACCTGTTGATGGGCGTACGAAACTCCCCGACTTGAGCATCTTCTCTGCATCTACCAAGGTGAGGACATCATCATATTCGTAGTAGCCATATTTCTGAGTCTCTCGTCCAGGGTCGAAGTGTTTGAAGCCAGTTGCGACAACCACCGAACAAATATCGACTATTTCGCTACCGGAATCCGATTGCAGAGTCACTTTGAATTCAGGAGCACTCCCTTCAACTGCAGTGACACTATTGCCCAATCTGATATCTGCCAGTTCATTTCCAACTACGGAGTCAATCATACGTGCCATTGCCACTTCGGTATCTTCCATGTCGGGAGTCAGTGCGGCATAGGATGCCGAAATCGGAGAGCCTCCTAGAGAGTCTCGTTGTTCGACCAATATGCACTCATATCCTAGCTCTATAACTCCGCGTGCTGCTTCAAGGCCAGCAGGTCCGCCGCCAATAACCATTACTTTTCCACTCATTCAAACTTCCTCCCATGTTAGATACGATTCGGGTGACTTCTCCAATTTATCTGCCACTTCCTCGAATTCCTTCCACGCTTTCTCGTGGTCAATCCCCATCTGTTCCAGCAGTGGCTTCATGTCCACTCCATGCCAATGCAGTTGGCAGACGAGGTATGGATGCGCACCCATTGAGAGTGCGGCGAATTGCGCATCGGACATGACTGGAATACCTACATTCCTATTATGCGCTTGAGTTGAGAACTGGCTCTTGTCCAGAGTGGTGACGCAACCGGTGTCATGAGTCAGTGTGACATCGGGGTCTGCTTCTTCCTTCATTCGTTCAATCTTGCGTATGGTGGCGAAGGAACGGGAAAAATCACGACTGACCAGAATGTGCCGGAATCCAAATCCACAACAATCGTGCCAGGTCGAGTAGTCAGCAACTTTGGCTCCTAGGGCAGTGACCACACCAGAGACAATGGCAGTACGTTGGCCATCATATAGGTCAGCATCGTAAATGGCATCTTCAACCACCAGTTTGTGGTAATGGCAAGCAGGATGAACAGTGACGGTGATCGACGAGAAATCCCTGACTTGGCGTTCAGCAATCTTTTCTCGCATCACATGTACCCACTCTGAGTAGTGAACTATCTCCTCGGGGAATACGAATGGTAGATTCAAGCGCGCAAGAATCTTTCGCACTTGGTTACGCAGTTCAGGGTGGTGTAATAACTGAGCGCGCACTTCCTTGTAATGCCCATAACTGGTACCACAATGAATCAGTGGGAAGTATCCATCTAACTTGGCTTGAGCAAAATTACGGCAAGCGACAGCAGCCTGTGCAGCAGGGTTGGAAGTGGAAGAGGCATAGTAGTTCCAGGCTGTGCACGAAGTCTGTTCACGAGGGTCATGATAATTGAAGCCGAATTCTCTGTTGAGCCAGAAGATGGAGGTTGAGTATCCAGGAATATGTCCGCATTGCCCACATGATTTGTGATGCCATGTATTCTCAAGTGGAACCTTCTTCTTTCGCCCGAATTTGGTATCCACTTCAACGAATGGTTCGGGAACCCGTAATACCTCAATCTCTCCTGCCGCCTCGAGTTCAAACAACAGTTTTCTGTAGTCTTCAGTGGGCGGTTCTTTTGGTAATTGGAACTGACGGTCTGCTGCTTTGGCAACCTGTAATTCTGCCATAGGTAGTCGAATTGGTTCAGCATCCCCTTGTGTCATTTCATCACCTCAGTCCTCTAGGATATTATCAAAATCATCAATGTCATATCCATGTTCCTCGAGTAACTCTTCCATCACTTCTTCGAGAATCATATACAACCCCTCATCGACATTCTCAATCATCTCAAGGTTCCCAGTCAATTTCCAGATCATGTAGAGTTCCAATCTCGTTTTTTCGCTGACATCCCAAGCGAGTTCAACAGTGTGCATTGTTTCTGGAGGGATGGCTCGTCTCCAGACATCAAGGTTCAGTGAAACATCACGCACATCTGGCCCCCAATCAGGGAAGAAATCGGGCTGCAGCATGTCTGGGGAGACTTGTGTTCCGGTTGACATGACCTTGTAGATGATTCGTGAATAGGCTTGGAGTGCATCCTTGGCGGATTGCAATCCATCGTTCACTGCCACTTCTCGCATGATGGTGATTATTCCACCAGGATTGTTCTGGCGAGGGCAACAAGTGCATGAGAAACATTGTGAGCAGTCCCATACATTGTCATTCAACAATTCGTAGAAGGAATGCACATCCTCTCTTGCCATCGTCTGTGCGAAGACACGGGGGCTGAAATCAAAGAATCGGGCAGATGGGCAAGCGGCAACACAGATCCCACATTCATAGCAACCATGCAGTTCGTGAGGATAACGCATATCAGATTTGACCGCATCGAATAGTTTCAATTTCTCCTCATATGGGACTTCGGTGTATCTGGCATCCTTGTAGATTGGATTCATATTTCACTCCTCCAAGGCCTTCTCTACTGCTGCTTCCAGCAATCCCTGTTCAGGAGTTCCAATGAATCTCTGAATCTCTTCTCCATCCTCTATGATGATGACTGAGGGGATGGTTCTGATAACGACTGATTGGGCATGAGCCAATCCTTCTTTAGTTTCCAGTTTCACTGTCTGCATCTGAACCGAATCGAGTTCTTCGGCGAGTCTCCAGACTCGTTCAACGACAGGCCCACATCCAGAACACGCGGGGTGAGTGAATACCTGTAACATCAAATCACCCAAAAAATCACCAACCGTTGAATCATTCTTCAAATCCTTCGCAATGAATGCATTCAGTGAGTTCCTTTTCAGACATGTATGCTGCGAAGCCTTCGGAAGCAGCATCTCCAGAAACT
>JASMHR010000004.1 GCA_030750665.1 Candidatus Poseidoniaceae archaeon | reverse complement strand
ACGCGCCGGTTCATTCCGAGGGTCCCAGGGTAGAACATGACTAAGAATGTAAGGTTAAACATCACAAACATTAACACGGCGTGAATCTGACCGAGGGTTTCGTTATACATCTTCCATGGTGGGGCTTCCTTCTCCACTTACTTTCAATATCTGTTTACTGGATTGTCTTACGATATTCTACATGCTTTGGGTAATGTCACCTTCGCTTTGTGGCTGGCACCAATCTTGAACAGGACACCGGAGTTGAATTTCATCAGATCCAAGTCACATCTGCGAAGCGATGTTTCGGCAGTGTGATTCGATGACTACCGAGTCCACGATGGTCATTGTGGCCAGAGCGGACCTCAGTCTGTCAAAAGGGAAATTTGCAGCGCAGGCAGCACATGCTGCAGTCAAATGTGCACTTACCGCTAAACGTGTCGCACCTAGACTTCTGGAGAATTGGAATACTTCTGGTGCGAGGAAAATTGTTTGTGTGGTTTCCAACCTCGATGCATTGAAGCGACTTTATGGTGAAGCGAGAGCGATGGAACTTGTTACTGAGATGATTACCGATGCTGGTCATACCGAGATTCCTGCAGGTACAGTGACCTGTCTTGCAATAGGCCCGGGTCCTCGGCAGGATATCGATGCCTTAACTTCAAGTCTACCTTTAATGAAGTGATTTCATTCCTCAGAATCCAGGCCATCAACCGATAGACGTTGATGCACTGTTGCTTTCACGAAATTGTCTCTTTCTTCGAGTCTTCGCTTCAATTCTACGGCAGTGGAAACAACTTCCTCTACAGAGCCACTGATGTAGGGAGCCAATACTACCTCACATCCATCAAACAACATGTGCAAGAGAGGTTCACTGACTAGTTTGACTGAGGGGAATTTTTTGAGGATATGATCGATTTCTTGTAACAGTTCCTGCCTGGTCGCTAGAATAGTGGTTCCCTCTTCATCATCTTCTGGGTCAACATGGACTGTGACTTCAGCAACTCTAGGTACGGCACTGATTATTGCCAATCGTACCCGTTCAGCCATCTGATGGCCTGCCGAGACAGTGACTCTTGGTGGAACCTGGATATGTACCTCACAAAGGATTTCACCGCCGATATGTCTGGTTTTCAGTAAGTGAAGAGCAACAACGTCGGGTTCATTGATGATGAGTTCTTGAATTATTGCAGAAGTTTCTGCATCTACTCCAATATCACTGATTTCAAGAATTGATTCCCACCCCATCCTTACTGCTACTCTCAACAATATCAATCCAATGACAAGTGCAGCAATCAGGTCCAATGAGGCATATCCATACATTGTACCAGCAATTCCAATCAAGGCAGCGACTGAAGTCAGTGCATCTGAGCGATGATGGTGAGCATTGGCGATAATCAATGGAATGCCGTGAGTCTTCCCAACTTTGATTGTAATATGGAATAGAACTTCTTTGACGATTATTGCTCCAAATGCCACATACAAAGCCAATGAAGTAGGTGTATTGACATCCCCTGCCTCCATCCGAGTAAGAGATTCCATAATCACAAACATTGCGGTCCCGAGGATTAAGATGGCTACGGCCAAAGTTGCAATCGTCTCAAATCTTCGATGGCCGTATGGATGATTATCATCAGCCTCTCTGCTACCCAGCAAGATAGCGATCCATACCACAAAATCAGAAACAAGATCCGATGCAGAATGTGCAGCATCTGCAATCAAAGCAGCCGAGTTGGCGATGATTCCAACAATTGCTTTTCCAACCGTCAATAGTAGGTTCACCAATGCTCCAACCAAAGTAATTCTTCGACCTGCGCTACTAGCAATACTTCTGTCCACCCCAATTTTTCGATGTTCATCCATCATTGCATCCAGTTTAGGTTTCACTAAATCACCTCAGAAGGTCCTTGACTGATCAAGCGACCACAATCTTGCTTTTTCAATCCCTATGTAGACCGCCTCTTTCATGCACTTGCACTCATTCGAGGCCATCATGGGTTTGCGTTCATGGTTGCATAGGCTCACAGCCCCTCCTTTGCCGGGAATGGAATCCACTCGTGAAATAGGAGAGGTCAAAATGGTCTGCATTGTCAATCATGGATTGAAAATGGGCAAAGGGAAAATAGCAGCTCAGGTAGGTCATGCTGCGGTCATCGCAGCATTGAATGCAATAGAGAAAACACCCGCACTCTTTGAGATGTGGCGGTCCCAGGGCCAATGTAAAGTTGTGCTCAAAGCAACTGACTCTTCTGAGATTGAAGGCATTCTTCATCAGGCTGAACAGAATGGTGCTCCAGTTTGCAAGGTCCATGATGCAGGAAGAACCCAGATTCCTTCAGGTTCCTTGACAGTGGGTGCGATTGGACCAGCGGGGGCTGATGAACTAGCATCTCTTACGGGACATCTCAAGTTGCTTTGAGATGAAAGAGGCTATGCCTGAAACACTGCTGGGCTCTTCATGGTCGACCTCAGGAGCGACACAGTCAGCCGTCCAACTGCAGCGATGCGTGAAGTGATGAAAGTGGCCGAGGTAGGCGATGATGTTCTTGGAGACGACCCTACAGTTTTGGAATTGCAGGAAATGGGTGCGAGATTACTGGGTAAGGAAGCAGCACTATTTGTCCCTAGTGGGACGATGTCAAATGCTGTAGCCATCAAGACACACACCAGTCCAGGAGACGAGATAATTGCCGAAGCTGAGAGCCATATCTATTACTATGAAGGCGGTGGTTATGCAGCACTGGCTGGTTGTTCAATCAGATTGCTAGAGGGTGTTAATGGGGCGATGTCTTCACGACAAGTTGCTGCAGCCATTCGTAAAGCCGCAGGCTCACAGTCACATTATCCTGATGCTTCACTGGTTTGTCTTGAGAATACTGCAAATAGGGGAGGAGGAGTTTGTTGGGAGCAGGAGTCAATAGATGCCGTGGCCCAAGTCGCTCATGAGCGAGATTGTGCTGTGCATATGGATGGGGCGAGATTGTTCAATGCCACGGTACATACTGGTATTGATGCTGAAAGGATGGTGAGAGATTGTGACTCCATTTCGATTTGCTTATCAAAAGGCCTTGGAGCTCCGGTAGGTTCGCTATTGATTGGGAGTCAAGATTTCATCGATACTGCTCATCGATGGCGGAAGATGTTTGGAGGGGGAATGCGTCAAGCTGGAATATTAGCTGCTGCTGGAAAATTCGCATTGGAGAATAATATCGAGCGGCTGGCTGATGACCATGCCAGGATTAAGAGACTGGCATCTGCATTGAATGAAATGCAGAGTTTCTCGGTAGAAATGGAAACAGTTCAGACCAATATGGTTTACATTGATGTTGATGAGAATCGCTTTTCGGGAGCAGAAGTGGTAGATGCACTGGCTGCAAGAGGTGTAGATATGTTTGCCACCGATTCACATCGTCTCAGGGCAGTCGCTCATCTCGATGTTGATGATGCAGGAATCGAACTAGCGATAGGTGCATTTACTGAATTGGATGAGTCCTGACTCACGATGCTTTGTTCGTGAACTGTTGGTCAGCATATTGTCGAGCCTGTACAGGATCCCAACCTGAATCCACCATTTGCTTTTCATAAGCCAGTTGTTGGGCAGTACGTTCTTCAGCACCTGCAGGAAGAACAGCGGCAGTAGGCTCATTAACCGGGGCACTCATTATTTCAGTATCCAGTTCTGCTGAGCCTTTTCTAAGGAATAGAATGACTCCAAGTACTAGAATCACTCCGCTACCAACGCCAATACTTGAGTACAGAATAACTTGAGACTCATCCTTTTGATCAACCAGTGAGACGCCATCGCTAGTAGGAGGAATCAGTTCTAGAACTAGAAATATCTGCATATCATTTCCATCATAGGCAGTCGGCACAGAAATGGTTGACTGGCCAGAGTCTGAATTCCCAAGAAATGAAATCTGGCTTACGATATTTGTGTAATTCTCCATTCCATTGGTGCCTTCAGGAAAATAGGCACTTTCCTCGATCATGAATGCGTGGAATTGATGAGTATATCCAGAATGTTCGGGAAACAATCCTCCTCCATCTGTTGTTGGAGTCAGATTCCAATGAACCACCCCCCCACCATTCTGTGGCGCCCATGAGTATTCGAGTTCACCCTCTCCATAGGAATATTGAGTATCTGTAGAGATTGAATAATCTTCAACCAAGGTATTCTTAATCTTAGCCGCAGACCCGATATGTTTCGATTTTCCATGGAAAATAATGGTTGGTGCTAAGCGATCACCATATCTTCGTTCCCACCAATCATCTCCTTCTGCAGTACCAAATGGGTCTTGACCATCAATCTCTGGATGAAAGTGGAATTGAGTTACGTTGTATGACTCAGCGACTTCATCGAGTGCGTGTTCAGCAGCGACGCAGTTCTCACACCATGTGGCTGTGTAATCCTCTGCAAGGATGGAGTTGTTGGAAGAATGCAGGAGGATGCTATTGGTATGGGATTCAGTGACATTATATCCGCCCATCACGATCAGGGGGCCAACCTCCTCTACTTGTGGGGCCATTTCTTCTGCTGAAGCAGAGAACATCGGGCTGCAGAGCATCACTATTGTCAGCAAGCAGAAAGCGGCACGCATCATTCAGAGGGGAGTGGACCCACTTCTTGAAGGTGAGTGGATTCAGAGCCCATCATCTTCGTTCTTGAACAGCTTTCTGAGGACTTTGTGTCTTTGACATACGCCTCCTGTTGATAGTTCTAGGCTGTTAGCGATGCAAGTGTTGATTCCGGTCAGTCCAAGTCGCTTGGAGACTTCCTTTGCCACAGAGGCCACCAACATGTCAGCTCTTTCGTTGGGTGTGGCACTGTCACATTCTGGTTCACCCAAGTATATGAGCATCTTGACACAACCAGAAATGACACCTCTGACCTGGGTTTCATTGAGAGAACTGTTCTCGACAAGACCGCATCTCATCTTCTTCATCGCCTCATCGAGATTGGCCTTTCTACGTGCTGAAGGGCGCATACAGGTAGAGATGTTGATGCGTCCGAGCGCCCTCATCCTGACGATTCTAGCCTTCATCCTCTTAGCCATCTCATTGCAATCAGACCTTTTGATGCCCCAACGTGAGATGAAGGGAGTCAATCTACATTGCACTATCATATTGAAATTGGCAGCGGTCATTACAGCGGCGATTGCTGCGACCCTTTCTCTATCAGTTCTCTGAGCATTCTTCACCATACGGATTTCATTGAGGGGGAGTTTTCCAAGATTTTGCTGAAATTCTGCCTCATCCGTCTGTGCAACCAACGTAGCTTTCACTACGATCTTCACAGCAATTTCTACATCTCTTCCCAGTCCAAGGGCCTTGACTTGTTCCATCACATCATCGGCGAATACTTTACGTCCTCTTCTGCCACGGGCTTGATGCTTGATGAGTCTTCTCCAAAGCCCCCTTGCCGCACCGCCTTTGACATCATCGGGAATGAATGTTGTACCCTCCAATTCAGTATCCTTAATACGGGAGTTCTTCGCAGTTTCAGATTGAGCGTTATCCCCATGGAGCATATTCCCGCCATCTTGCTCAAGAACAGAATCGTTCATCACCAGCCCGCAATCTTTACACAAGAGTTCACCGGTTTCCGGGTCTTCTTTTACTTCGCTATTACATTCATCACATTTTTCGTTCATTGTATTACACTCCTTTCCCCGCATGAGATTGATTTGAGTTATGATGGTGAGACAATTGTCCAAGATATTGGTGTAGTTCTGAACGCAGGGTCTCATCATCATGTCATCTCGCAGTACCTCATTCCAGCGGAGATTTAGAGCGTGTTGCCGGTAGTCTAAAAATGTTTCGGTCCCAAGGCCGTTTTTCTTACCTCCATAGGAGGTCTCATGGACAAAATCAGAATCCCAATATTCCCAATACGCGTAACGTGTAACTGAGAATATTACACGCCGTTCACTTCAATAAACAGGCAAGAATGCAAAAAAAAAATATTTTTTTTTACCAAAAAAATTACCCGTTTAGAGAATAGTTCAAGAACCCCTGCCGGCAGGTCTGAGACTCCGGTGAGCCGATGAGTATGGAAAAGCCTCCTCAAGATAGGGTGCCTCGATTGTCAATCGAGCATTCACCCCTGGGAACATGTCTTCCCGAGTGGTTGAGCAATCATCTGCGCGAGGCCGACGAGGCAGGTGGACGACTGATTGTGCTTCATCCATCTTCAGCATCACGGAAGCAAGCCATTCTCGATTTATCAAGTGGTCGAGATCATTCTGGATTCACACTTAATCCAGAGAATCACCAGACCATCAATAGCCTTGCTGATTTGTTGGTGGCTGATTTCCGAATATCTAGACCATTCAGTGACGATGGAGTACTCCTGCTCCTTGAGCAGGAACATGTTTCCACACATGCCAAGGCAATGGGCTTCCCACTTCTCCATGCAGATGTCACTAGAGATTGGCCATTAGCAAGGACGCGTAGATTGGCATCATTACATTCATCATTGCAGCAATCGGGAGTATTGGGTGAGTGGGATGGAGACCCGGGAGCAATTGAATTTGACAAAGTGTTGCGGGAAATAGAAACACGACATGACCGCCCCCATCCAAGATTGATCAAGCCTCATTTGATCAGGAACTTGAACCAGATGGATGACACTCCATTCACATTCACCAATATCGATGGCATCATCATGCTCGACCATGACCCTACCATGACTGAACTTGATATTGAATTCCTGAAAGGGGTATCGTTACACGTACCCATCCATCAATTGATTGGACCGGGTTCGTACCGTTTGGGTCATCATGGAGCATTGATTGAGGATATACATCCTTGCAAGAGCGGCTCTGAATTACCCCTATGGGTTCCTGACCATGAACCTCAGTCTGAGAATACGCGCACAGTATCATTGCATCGAATTCTACTCGAGGAGGGAAGCGACGAGATATCTTCGGTCCTCTCCTTGCTCGATGCAAAAGAACACACTGCCAAGGAACGACGAACTGAGAGTATAATGGTAGTCGATGGTGATGTGAACCGCGACCCTTCAATCTGGCATGAAGTCCTGTCTGAAGCAGGATGGTCTGTGCAATCAAAGCCGTCACCTATCTCTGAATTGTCAGCCATTCACTCACTTCGAACGATGCTTGCCATCGGACTTGGGGATGAATCATGGTCTCCAGAGAGATTGTTGTCTCATGTCAACAGTGGCTTTCCATTGTCTCAACAATGGCTTGATGTCGCTCCACATCCAGAGAATCCAGAATGGCGTCCAAGACCACATTCAGAATTGCTGGTGGAAGTTGCTCATGGAATCCATATCCGCGGTGGTCCATACGCATTGGGTCAATGGTGCAGAGCACTTGCTGAACCTCGATTTGAGCACCCTTGGATATCTGTCGAGGAGAGAAGGAGGGCCAGAGAGGAGACTCAATGGTGGATCTTGTGTACCGCCCACAGACTGTGTCCATGGTTGGATGAGATACAACAAGATGTATTGGCAAAGGTTCCATCAATCGGTTGTTCGAGTTCATCGCCATTACCATTACCGGAAAAGATTGGAGACATGTATGGGTGGTTCGATGGTTTCGTGGAAATGGTTGACTGGGTCGAATTGACCAATCTCTCACCACCTTCAATAGGAGCATTGAGAAATCTTATCGAAGCAGTTCAAAGACTGGAGAAGACGAGTGAATCTTCCGAACCGCTTGTCGGTAGGAAGGCACTAGAGGCATTGGATTGTCTGATAGATGGAATCAATCAAGTTTCATTACGTGTTGAGGATGCATTACTCAGAGTATTGACACCTTCTCAGGCTCTTGGTTGTGATGCGGACACAGTCATTCTCGCAGGGGTTTCATCAACTGCTTGGCCAGTCACTTCGCCCGCAGTTCCTTGGATGGAACTGAGTGATAGATTGGCATTGGGCGTAGAACGACCAGATTCACCTATGCGTTCTGCTCGTCATTTGATCAGGCATGTATTACATGCAGCCAAAGAAGTCATCGTGATGGATACTAGTGTCACTGAATCAAATCCAGCAGGAACACATTGGGCTGAGATTCTTGATGAAGTAGGTCAGGAAACCAGATTCTCATGGCTCAATCCCCCTTCGTATCTTTTGCACGCTGAAGGATTAATGCCAGGTTGGAAGTCGTTGCAAGTGGAAGATATCGGGCACGGAATCGGACCCGAACCGTTGACGATAGAACTCTTGAAAGATGGAGGATTCTCTATGCAACTTAAAGGTCCAAGATTCAGAGATGGGCGTCAGGCTGCGGGGTTATCTGCAATCTCAGGAGGTCAAGCAGAACAGGTGACGCCAGGTGCAGCCTTGACTCGTTGGGAGTCTCAGGTCATCGAAGAGAGAAACAGCAGAATACCATCGCGCCCTTCAGGTGAATATTTGAATCAGGATGAGATGGCATCCCTCGTATCAAGTCAAGATCTCGATCTGTTGAAATCATGGAC
This sequence comes from Candidatus Poseidoniaceae archaeon, assembly GCA_030750665.1. GTDB lineage: Archaea > Thermoplasmatota > Poseidoniia > Poseidoniales > Poseidoniaceae > UBA226. Next base: position 37,783 of record JASMHR010000004.1, on the reverse strand, counting down.
TCTTCCAGAAGATGTCCAACCTCCAAGATTCAATGAAATTTGGCCAATCATCGGTCGCCCACATCCCAAAAAGAAGCGCACACCAAGTGTGGACATCAGACCAATTCGTCTTCCAAGTACTGGTGTTGAAGTATTGGATCAGCGCTTTGGATTTTCAGAAGTCAAACCGATTGAGATGCGATGGTCAGCATCTAGATTGCATGATTGGTTGGATTGTCCACGTAAGGGTTGGCTCAAACATCAACTCAGGGCATCTGAACCTGAAACCTTCGAGGAGGATATGGATGGAAGATTACGAGGCATTTTGGTACACGAGGTATTGGCCTTGACATTGGCTGAAGTGATGGGATTTGAGATAGGAGCAATCAATGATCATGAGAAATGTTCGAATCTTGCAGCGTCTAGACGGCCATTGGCCGAAATCATGTCTATCGCCTTGAGGCATGCTCTCAATATCGCTCCATGGTTGGCGCGTGGTGATGCAGTAGCTTCACATCGACGCCGTAGCATGTTGGGTTTGTCCCTTGAAGAATTGATTGAGTGGGAAGATGATGAAGATGCACCGATAATCATCGGAGGGAGATTAGGAGCGATGTTGAGACGGGAGATGGGGTTGACAGGTATCGGGATAGTCTGTATGGAATGGGACATGGTTTCAATTGATGGTGGTCGTGCAATTATCGAGATACCCTCTGCCCCAGAAGCCGGAGATGAAAAGTGGAGATTTTCTGCTTCAGGTAGAATAGATAGAATCGAGGTTCTTCCTCAGAAACATGGTTGGATAAGAGAGGAAGGTAAGGAAGAGATAGTACCTCTTGATCTGGATATTGGTGACCATGACTCATCTTTGCGACACATTGTGATTCGTGAAGTCAAGAGCATCGAAGGACCTGAGAAGAAAGACATTGGCAAACGCCACAAGGCAGCGATTTTGAATGAAGTCCAACTTGCTCTTTATGCACGCTCTTGGGAATTAGCCAATCCTGGTGATAGGGTAGTTGCAGTCGGGGTGAGCGAGGTTGGCGAGTGGACAAACCATCTTTTGGAGTTGGACGAGTCTGTTCTAACAGATATCAATGACGAAGTTGCAGATATTGGAACTGATATTAGCAGTCTTCTTCACCGCCGACGAGGTGAATCACATTCAGACCCAAAGAGTGTTCCATTCAGGGCTTGGTTGCGCCACAGATTGGAGATTTCAGGAAGGGTTGTTGAAGCAGCAAGCAGAGGGCAGGTAAATCCAACACCCTCTGCAAAGATGTGCTCATACTGTCCAGTGAAGATGTCTTGTGGGTTGGATATTGCTTTCAAGGGGGGATTCTCTTGACGACTCTGAATCGCAGCCAATGCCACGGTCTTGATCTTGATAGGCACCTGATAATGGATGCCGGCGCAGGAACAGGAAAGACAACGGTCATGTCGATTCGATACATTGAACACATCCTCTGTGAGGATCAAAGAGCCAGCAGAATCTTGCCAAAGGGGCCTAGAGAACCGGTTTCTGGACAAGGTGCATTACGGGTACCTCGTCGTCAACAACAGGAATTGGATGAATGGAACGGCTTGCTGCCACCTGAATGCGTTGCCATCACCTTCACCGTCAAAGCTGCTGCTGAACTCAAGGAGAAGATTCGCTCAATCCTCTCAAGTCTTGCTTCTGCACCGGATGGTGAATCGAGTTCCACTGTCGATCCTCGTTTACGAAAACAGGGATTTGTGGAGCAATTGACATCATTACTCGATAGTGCACCAATAGGCACCATCGATAGTTTCCTTTCGCGTCTTGTTGCACCACATATGTCGTTGATCAAGGAGATTCCAGTATCACAGACCATGGCTGAAGAAGAGGGCCCATTGCTCAATGATGCTGCAATCAATCTGTTGTGGTGTCTACAGAGTGAACTTGATGCCCTTGATGCTGGTTTGGTCGGAGATGTCCTTGGGATGTTACAGGCTAGAGATAGGTTGGCTGCTTCAATGGGGGGGAGGAAGACTGCGGGGACCATCATCAAAGGACTGATCAAACAGTCCTTGTTCGTCGAGGAAGCCGAGAAGGTTTGGCAGCGACGTCTACGAAGAAACGAAAATGATGCAGCCCGTTCCGTGGAAGATATGCTACTATCAATGGTCCCTGACGTCGTTGAATTGAGTGAAGCGATACATGAGCATGGTCTTGCTTGGCTTGATATTGTCCGTTCTCAATTTGAGGCTTTGGAATTGAGTGCTGGATTATCAGAAGATACCAGAACAAGAGCGTTGGATGAATTATTGAATGCTGGACCTGGAGAAGATGCTTGGCACCGATTATTGTGGTGTCACCATGTTCTCATCACCATGGCCTCGGTCACACAATATTCTGCGGTTAGGCCTAATGTTCTGCCAAGAGGCCTGACTCCTAAGGGAAACCAGAATGGTGGTTGGCCTGAAGGGATAGGAAAGTGGAACAGCATTGCAGCCGGAATCAGGAATGAGATCAAGGAAGATGCTGCTGAACAAGCGGAATGCATCAGGTCTCTCTTGTCCACTCCTACTGGAAACAGATTGAGAACGGTTGCAAGAGCAGCAGCACTTCATGATGACTCAGTATTACCCAATCCCGCCCCAACAGGTACCAAGATGAATCCGGATGTCTTGGAAGAGATTCCGATTTCAGCGCCAAAAGAAAACCCTAGATTGGGTTCAAATCTACAGATTGACATGATGCAGGATTTGTTCATCGTATTAAGGGCAGTCGATATGATCAGGGTGCAGATGAAACGCCATTCTGGAATGCATGATCATTCTGACATGCAGAGAATGGCAGAGGATCTGTTATTGGCCAGATGCCCAGATATCTGTCGCTCATGGTATCCACGTGCTATGGTCAGTGCTTTGGATGATTTAACGAATGAACCATGGATGGACCATCATATCGAGCAGGCATTGATGGCAGGAGAGGATGAGAAAGCAAAGACGGACCTTCAGATGAGATGGCAATTGCTCAGGAATATCAGACGACGTTTCAGGGCATTCATCATAGACGAGTTTCAAGACACCAATCCTCAGCAATGGCGATTACTTGCTAGATTGTGGGGGAGAAGACACCTCGAGCCAGGAGAACCAGAGGCTCCTTCAGGCCCTTGGGATCCCACTATTTGTCTCGTGGGCGATGTCAAACAAAGTATCTACAGATTCAGGCAGGCTCAAGTGACAGTCATGCGGAATGCGATTTCTACTATCAGAGGAATCAACCGTGAAGAGGGATTGAATGAACACAGAATTCAAGATATTCATTCAAATGAAGTGAGCAGAGATCCCCGTCCTCCAGAAGGAGGGAGCGGAGTGCATTCGACATTTGTACAAGCAGATAGATTTGAACCCACGAAATATGAACAGAAGTATTCGTGGTGGAGATTCGACCTTGAGGATGATGGAAGTATCTCGAATCATGATGTTGCAGAAGCAAGGGCGCAGGGGCATATCGACCTCTCGACCAACCATCGAACCGATGAGGGGTTGTTGCAGACCATCAACATCCTGTGCGATGATGTGTTCTCTGAACGGCATCATGGATTGGAAGGGCCATGGTATGCCTATCCTCAACCTCTACGTCCGCATCATATTGACAAGCGCGGTAGTCTGGAATGGCTGCTACCAGTACCAAGGGCTGCAGATGATCCCGGCTCGGATCTGAATGAAGTTCTTGACCCATTTTCATCTCCAAGGGCCAAAGGAGCCCATCTTGAGAATGAGATGATAGCGCGGCGCCTGTATTGTTTAATCAATGGAATATCGACCCGAATTTCTTCTCCTCAAGAAGAGGGAAGTACATGGGTGCAGTTGCCCACCATGGAACGAGTCGCCCCTGAGGATATCATGGTGTTGTTACCAACCAGAACGCATATTGATGACTTGATGAAAAGGCTGGAAGCATGGAGGATACCATCAACAGCAGATAAAATGGGTCCACTGCTCCAAAGGCCAGCTACTCGTGCATTACGTACCTTGGTTGGGGCGATATCTAATCCATCGAGAACGGATCTGGTGATTTCTCTTGCCCGTTCCAGTTTGTTGGGTTGGCAAGATGCATTGGTTTCTCAGACATTTGCCGCGAGTACTACAGAACCATTCCAGGCATTGATCAGAAATGCTCGAACCGAAATGGAACGGAGGTTATTGGAGAGATGGTATCAACATTCCCTGAATGGTGACTTATTGAGAGCGGTGGAAGATGCCGTGAACCATTCTGATTTGTTGTTGACTTGGTCCGAACCTTCAGCACGGAATGAGATTGAAATGTTCATCAACATTCTCAGGGGCATGGTTAGTTCCAATGGCGGGAATGCAGTCAGGATTCATGAGCGTTTGGAGAAATTGAGTGCTCTTGGCAAGGATGGTCCTGCTGCCAAGGCTCCAGCATTGGGTGGTTGTGTTCGATTGATGACAATTCACGCTGCAAAGGGTCTACAAGCCAAGGTAGTGGTTATTGCCGGATTGTTCCAAGCAGGACGTCGTTCGGTGGCAAATACCACCCGAGATCACCTCATCGTAACCCCTGAGTTGATTGCAGGTAGGGTGAAACCATGGAAAACAGGCAAACTGTCTCCGCATGGGTTGTGGATGCTGGCCGAATCATTACTTGAGGCCCAGAGTGAAGCAGAGACTCGACGTTTGCTGTATGTATCGATGACCCGTGTCAAGAGTCATCTCATTCTAGTTGGTAGCCCTGGAACAGTTTCTCAGAACCAGAGCGGCGCAATACAAGTTCAGCACAAACCAGGTAGTCGCAGAAATATGGGTACAATGTGGTTGGACGCCCTGAGGGCAGCAGCCATCTCTACCCAACAAGAGAACTCCCCATGGTTGATCAAGCCTGTTGATGATAGTTTGGCGTTCCCTGTGGATGGCTCGCCAGATAGGACATTATTTCTCAATCCAGCATCCCTAAGGTCAGATTCTGGAATTGGAGTTGCCAATGGGCCACGATTGACACTGTATCATGATCCAGACTGTTTCATGATAGAGGGTGTAGAAGCCAGAAGTCTATTGCAACAAGTAAGAATTCATGAACAAGGCTTGGCAAACAATTCTGCTAATCCTCGCGTCAGAGGCGTAATGAAAAGAAGAAGAAGAATCAGACTTGCTCCTTCTTCGGTTGATACTGCAGCCACTTGTCTTAGGCGGCATTGGTTGGAATCTCATCATGGATGGCCAAGTGAGCCATTAGGTTCGATTCATATTGAGACTGCAGTTCATGGATTACCCGACCCCGCAACATTAGGAACATTGTTTCACCGATTGGTAGAGGTTGGGTTGCCGAATCCAGTCATTGAATTGGAAGAAACCCCTCCCCTTCCACGCGATTGGACCATCGCTTCTGCTCAGCGGATGTTGGATGATTCGGTCTTGAAACAGGTGATTGAAGAATATTCGACGCCTGATATCGATGTGGTTGAAACTGAGGAAAGAATGCGAATTCTATCTGGATTATTGATTGGAGGTGAATTGGGGCAAGCCTGCATTACAGGCGAGTATCGCGGTTGGAAGGTTGAAGGATTGAGAACCGAGATGCCATTCGACCTTGGTCTATGTACAGCAAGGAACCTTGCTCTTTCCTCTTGGACGCCATCTGGTTCGAAGACGATTGCAGATATCGAGACCGTTATTGCCAGTATGACGGGAAGAATCGATCTTGTTCTCGCTCTTGGTAAGGATGATGGAAGTTCTGCATATCTTGTGGTCGATTTGAAGACAAGAGGCTGCGGAGGGAAGTTCAATGTCACTGATCCTGATTCTGGAGACCCGTTACAAACAGTTTCCGGAACTGAGAAAATGAGTGTTGCAGAACAAGAATTATTGCAGGAGCATCGGATGCAATTAGCGTTGTATGCTCTTGCATTGGAAAGTCAGGAGTTGGCAAAACCAGAGGAGCAACGACGCACCATACTTCCTCCGGCACTGTATGTTGCAGCAAATGGCAGACTTGTCTCCGAAGAAGGCTCCATCGCGTTAGAGAGAGAAAAATTGATTGAGTTGTTGTCAATACTATCATTGATGAAGGTAACAGAAATATCAGAGGATATTGTAGAACGTCTTTCAGGTAGTGCAGCAGAGGCATGCAGAAGTTGTCCACATTATCGTGGCCGAGTCAGATTATGTGGTCCAAAGGGCCAAGTTCTTGGTAAGGTCTCAGAATCGTGATCATTTCCTTCCAGCTATGACCAGAGTACCGAGCCAATCTTCTCGAGGGGCTGCTTTCCAGATTCTGACGATATTTAGACCCGCCATCTCAAAGCATGAAATCCATTGTTGCGAAGACATTGTAGTCATCTTTGTCTTCACCTGATGTGGCCAATCAAGGCTTGATTCGTTTTCTGCATAGTGGTCAACACCAATCAGTAGTAGTCCATTATCTGTTAATAGACTAGTCAGATGTTTGATACCTTCTCCGGGATCCTCTAGATAATACATGGTTTCCATGCTATGAATCAGATCAAAACAGGGCTCGCTCGACCATTCCAGTAGATTGACGAGATGATATTCTCCATCTGTATCCAGTTCTCTTGCTTTATCGATCATCGCTGGTGCTGCATCTATCCCCACCGCTCTAGAACAATGTGGATGAGATGCTAATCTTCTGACCACCCATCCATTTCCACAACCGACATCTAGTGCATGGAACCTTTTCCCAAGGGTAGCAATCTCTGAGATTGCAAAGGCCAACATCTCATCAACAGCCGCCTCATGTCCCTTTTCCATTCCAACATCCTTGCCCATCAAAGCCCACTCGTGAAAGACCTCGGCAGCCGTTCTCCAATCTCCAGATTCGTCGCTGGGCATGGAGGTCGGTGGAGCGAATCGCCTTTCAACTTCCCCGTTGTGGCTTTGACATGGTGGGCGCTGGAGTAGATGCCGAGGAATTAGTGGACTTCTGCGATTCGGAATGGGAAGGGAGTATTATCCCTAGTTTGAGTGAGTACATTCGGATACCCGCTCTTTCCCCTGCTTTTGATTCTGATTGGGAGGCTAATGGATATATTGAAGATGCAATTCAACACATTGCATCATGGTGTAATGAGCAACCAATCAATGGTTTGAAGTTACAGATAATCAGGCTGGAAGGGCGCACACCATTGATTCATATGCATGTTCCAGGACAGGTTAACGATACTGTACTGCTCTACCAACATGCTGACAAACAACCAGAGTTCGTTGGTTGGTTCGAAGGGCTTGGACCATGGGAACCTGTACGTAGAGGAGACAAATTGTACGGCCGCGGTGGCGCTGACGATGGTTATGGAGCATACGCCAGTCTTACTGCCATTCGGGGCTTACAAAGACAGGGCATTCCACACGGGAATCTGCATATTATCGTTGAAGCCAGTGAGGAATCGGGTTCTCCCGATCTTCCCGCATATCTGGATCACCTTGAGGAGACGATTGGCATCCCTTCATTGGTGGTCTGTCTGGATTCAGGGGCTGGAGATTGGGAACATCTGTGGCTCACTACTTCATTGAGAGGTCTGGTCATTGGCACATTGAGTATCGAGGTGAGTGAACAAGGAGTGCATTCTGGCGATGCCGGAGGAATCATTCCATCTTCCTTTAGAATTGCCAGGGCTCTTCTAGAGAGGATAGAAGACAGTTCCACTGGAGAGATATTGATACCGGAATTCAATGTTGAAATTCCCGAACAACGAATCGAGCAGGCCAAGGAAGCAGCGCGGGTTGTAGGTGAAGAAGTATGGAAGAAGTTCCCATTCAAGGAAGGGACAAAGCCACCCAGTGAAGATCTGGCAGAATTGATTTTGAACAGGACCTGGAGGCCATCATTGGAAGTCACTGGTGTTGAAGGCATTCCAGATATGTCAAAGGCAGGAAATGTGCTTCGTACAAATACCGATCTCAAATTGTCATGCAGAATTCCAGCAGGGGTTGATTCCACAAAGGCTGCTGAAGTGATGAAGCGTATTCTGGAGTCGGAACCTCCGCACGATGCAGAAGTCAATTTCAAGATTGAGATGCCAGCGGATGGTTTCCATGCCAAACCATTGTCAGCGTGGATTTCTGAAGCCTTGGATGGGGCCAGCAAGGCCTATTTTGGCAACCCATTACGTTTCATGGGAGAAGGCGGAACGATACCGTTCATGCCGATGTTACAGACTAAATATCCACAGGCAGAATTCATGATTACCGGACTTCTTGGGCCGCAATCAAATGCTCACGGCCCGAATGAATTCACTCACATTCCTTGCGGTAAGGCCGTGACAGCCTGTGTAGCACAGGTTCTTGCAGCACATGCAGCCCACTATTTGCCCTGAACACCTACGGTGACCATGTTTTGGGACCTCTTCAGCCATCGACACAACTCCCTGAATACTGAGAAAGGATGCGTCGGCTTGATAATGCCTAGGCGGGTGGGTCGAGTTGGAGGCTCAGCCTCCGGTGCTATCCATGTCGGGAGATGACGAAGACAGTGTGAAGACCCCAGTCGTTCGCGTAGGCGACTTGGAAGACAGATTGGGAGAAGAGACTGAAAGGCTTCTGAAATTGTACGATGCGTACGAAGCCCAAGAGAAAGAACTCGTGAACATGAAGGCTGAGATCGAGGTACTTGAGAAGGAGATTGTCGAGAGGGAGATTGAGAAAGAAAGTCTCGAATCATTACTTTCTGAGAAGGATAATCGTATCCGTGACCTTGAGTTGAAAGCTGCTAAGTCCACCAAACAAGTCGATTTCCTTGAACCTGAACTTCAGAAGATGGAAGAGAAGTACAGTCGTGAGAAGGATCGATTAGGCAAGGTCTTCGGTATTGCAGAGGAATTGGATAATGATTTGAAACTGGCAGTGACTGAGATGAAGGCCAGAGATGATTGGTATGTTGATCACATGGCATTGTTTGAGGATTTGAACAAGGCGATTAAAGCCCGATACGAAATGATAGAGAGGGCGGTTGAAACCGAAAGGCAGAGTCAGCATATGCAGAGGGCAATCACCGACCGAATGGATGACCTTATCGAAGCACGAGCTGCGGAGATGACACTTGAAGAGGCGGAGGCAGTTGATACGTCTCAATCATCTGAAGAAGAGGCTGAAGAGCCTGAAGAAGTAGAGGAAGATGAAGTATCTGAGGAAGAAACCGAAGACGATGTTGAAGAGTCAGAAGAATCCGAAGAAGAAGCGTCTGAGGAGGAGCCTGAGGAGGAGCCTGAAGAAGAGCCTGAAGAACCGGCAGAGCCTCGAGATGTCAAGGAAGCAGCAACATGGGATGACGACGCTGATCCATGGGCTGACCATGACAAGAAAGAGTGAGGTGAGCCTATGGGGCTGTTCGCCCGTGGCGGCACCACTCCTGTGGTCTTGTCTTCAGTGATGGGCATTGCATCTTTGTTGATAGCAACCTTTGTTGATCCTGTCATGCACCTTGTTACATTGACAGGCGTACTTTGTTTGATGTTCTCGGCATTTCTTGCCAATTTCTTCCGCGACCCCGACCGTCCCGTTCCAAAGGATGTTGGGGTGTTGGTTTCACCAGCCGATGGTCACGTGATGTTTGTTGTCAGAGAACATTCAACTGGTCGCCGCCCTTCCAAAATGGAACTTGAATCTGGAGAATGTGAAAATGATTCATTGACTGGAGATTGGTTTCCTGAACCATTATCCACTCCCCTGTCCTTTGATACCGAACAGCGTTGGGAGAAGGTTGTTGTCGGCCAGGAATCAAATGAGGATGTATGGAGAGTTGCAGTCTTCATGTCTCCACTTGATGTCCACGTGAATAGAGTACCAGAAGCAGGGACCATCATCAAGATGGAACATAGAACTGGTAAAGGGAGGAGAAAAGGACCTTTTCTTCCTGCATTCAAGAAGGAAAGCGAATACAATGAACGGGTTCGAACCCAGTTCAAGAGCGATAATGGAGAGGTGCTTGAAATAACCCAGATATCAGGTGCATTGGCTAGAACCATCATTCCATGGAAGAGGGAAGGAGATGTCCTCCGCCGGGGTGAAAGATATGGAATGATAAGAGTGGGTAGTCGTGTCGATTTACGAGTTCCTGCCGCAATCTATGAACCGATGGTGATTGGGGCGGATTCAAAGAATCCATCTTATCCCAAGGGGCAATTCGTTTCTGCAGCCGTATCCATCTTATTCCGAAGCATCAATTCCGCCGAAGAGGAATGAATCAGTTCTGTGATAGGATTTCACCAGCACGTGGGTATGCGTTGCTTTCATCAATGCGGGTCCAGCCGGCGAATCAGGTGAGGTCATGTCCGATGCTCAGAGATTGAATCTTGTCGGCGACAGCAGTTCTGCAGTTCGTCTTCATGATATGATCAAGGCACCCGAGAATACAGAATGGGCTCAAGAGAAGAAAAATTCCTGGGATGCAACTGAGCCAGCAACAGTCTATCACACTCCGGAGATGATGCCGGACGGGACACATACAACTGCAGCGACAGTTATTCTTCGTACCAAAGGGTGTCATTGGTGGTGGAGCAGTGGTTGTACATTCTGTGGATATTTCAATGACACTAGAGACGATGTCGAAAGTGAAGACTTGCATGCACAATGGGAATACTCCAAGCAGAAGTTATCCGGTTTCAAGGATATGGGAATGATCAAGGTATACACCTCAGGCTCATTATTGGAGGACCGTGAGATACCTGTTGATTTTCAAGAAACAGTGTTGCGCGAATGTCATGAAATGGGAAAACATCTGATTATTGAAAGTAGAACTGAACAATGTAATGAAGAGAAATTAGAATGGGCCGCTTCAATCAACCCAGATTTCACAGTAGCGATAGGTCTTGAAGCATATGATGACGAAGTTCTACGTTTTCATATCAACAAAGGATTCACAGTGAATTCCTGGAACCGAGCCGTTTCAAATCTCCAGAGTGCAGGTCTAAGAGTCAAGACTTATCTCATGTTCAAACCACCATTCATGAGTGAAGGCGATTCACTGGAACAATGTGTAAAATGGATAACTGCTGTTGCTGAACAGAGTGATGAGATATCTGTCAACCCAATGAATATTCAACGAGGCACGATTATCGATCGACTGTTCAGAGCGAGAGAATATCGCCCTCCATGGTTGTGGTCATTGGTATCATTGATTGAAAGAGCACATCCACTCATTCACCCCGAAGGGGGTATTAATGGGGGCGACGATCAAGTTTCTCGACTCATCATCCACCCTACAGCAGGTGGAAGGGTAAGAGGATCTCATAACTGCGGCTCTTGTGACAAACATGTGGTTGCAGCTATTGAGCGATATTCTGTCAGCGGAGACCTTCTGGAGTTTGAGGGATTGGATTGTGACTGTAAGAGGATATGGATGAATGAGGTGAAGATTGATACCTCATTTCCAGCAGTTCTTGGTACTGGAATTGCAAGGCGCGGAGATATCCTATTGAATCTGCGTTCACCATGAAAATAAGGTGCCATAGTGGGTTGTCAAGGTGAATTGAGTTGGTCAATGTTTATCATCGGCCCGCAGGTGGACGGACTGACCCCTATGGGGTCAGAGTTGATTGAATGACTGCCGCCGAAAATCTACCCGAAGTGACACAAGGCATTGCTGAGCCAGAGGCGAGTCGAATTGTGATGGCATTACTAGGCCTTGGAGTGCTTGGTTTAGTCGGAATGTTTTCAGTAATTTTCGGATGGGATGGCTTCCCGCTTCTTTCTGAGATGATACCTCTTTTCGATGCATTGGGGTCGAGTGGAATCTGGTATTATCTCATAGGAATCATTCTTGGGTTTGCCTTTCTGGTCTTGAATCTATTAGGAGAGGTTTTCCGGGACTGAGGTGATATGATGTTTTCAATTCTACTTCCTGAACTTATTTTGCTGATATTAGCGATGCTGTTGACTGCCCATTGGGCAAACAACGGATTAGGAGAGTTGCGTCGCCCATTGCGCCAATTATCAGTATTCCTGTTGGATAAGGCCCCTGCTGGAGTAATCGATATGTTCTCCAAAGAGAAAGGGGCCGGAGCCAAGAATTGGTTATTGTTTGGAGCGATATGGGCAACTATCGCTTCTACAGTGACATTCCTTTCAATTTGGCTTAGTTATGATGCCAAGGCCCTTGACTCGTTATCCGGTATTGGATGGAGTTATGACGCTGCTGTTATGGACAGATTGGCAGAACAAAGCCTCATCTGGGGTTTCCTTGGTATGACTTTGATTGGAGCAGGTCTTCATATCAATGCCCGTGCTAATGGTGGGGGATTAGGTAGTGAGGCGAATGCTTCTCTGGTAGCATTTGGTTGGTTCGGACTGACTTTGGCTTCGATGATACTTCCAATGTTCATCGATTTCACTGATATGTTCCATGCAGTGATTGAACTGGCATATGCCGGTATGATAGGTGCTTTGCTCCTCAACCATTTACTTGCTCTTGGTGGAAGAGGAGATTCCCCGATTCAGGTTTCATCATGGTTCATCATCATGGCTCATCTATCGATGTTTTGGGCCTTGTTGATCCGCACATGCAATCTGCTCATCAGCGGCGACCTTGCTTCAGAGATGGAACTTGCAGACCTCGCTTGGTTTGCTGACAGAGTAGTGTTTGGCTGGTTCCCTCTAGCGATGTTCTTGGCAGTTCTATATCACGTGATTCCTAAAGTCAGTGGTGCACCAATATGGAGTCGTTCCTTGACTTTGATTTCCTATTCACTTGTCTTCGCCAGTGTTCCAGTACTAGGGATGTCGGAAACTGCGGTTTCAGGAGATGTAATGCTGACATTCACTGCGGTATTGACAGTGGTTGGATTGATTCCTCTGCTGGCAGCTTCTTCAAATCTGATATCCACAATGCAGGGACGTTGGGAAATGGTTGTTGCAAATCCAGGTGGTGTTACATCAGCAAGTGCAACTCTTCTGCTGCCAATTTTTGCGCTATTTGGGTTCTTTTCCGCTCTCGATGCTCTGAATGGTTCGCACAATATGGGCGGTGTTCAGAGTACAGTTGATCATGGAATATTGTGGACCGTTGGCGGCTTGGTCGCCTTGGCTATCTGGGGCAGCCTGTTTCCAGAAGTTGTCGGCCGTCGGCTATCCAGTCTTTCCAAGGCTCGATGGGCTTTCTGGTTGATGTTGTTGGGTGGTATTGGCTCCACTGTGGCTCTATTGATGGCGAATTTCGCTTCCAATACCCTGAGTGATGCTGGTGTTGAAGATGCCAGTAGTCATCTAGGCGGTTACTATCTTACTTCTGCTGCTTTATTCTACGGTGTTGTTATCGCTACCTTCATCGGTTCTATCAATATGGTTGCGACTCTATTCTCCGATGAGGTAGAGGAGGATGAGGCACCAGCCAGCGTAGGCATGGACTCCTTCCACTTACATTCTGGAACCACCAGTATCAGGAACCTCGTTTCCAGAGGAGTTGGAGTCGACACAGAAATCGTAGTTTCAGCCCCTGAAGAAGAAACTGAAGAGCCGAGTTCTACAGATGTCGGAGTATCAGCAGCACTTCATACAGATGATGGCGTGGTAATGCCAGTACCTGAGGCGGCCCCAGTCGACCCACTTTCTTCCTTCCAGTCAGAACTTGTAGACCTTGCTCGCTGGTTGCATGAAACTGGAACGACCACTATCGATTTATTCATGAAGATGGATCTAAATAGTGATGGACTAATTTCCCCATTCGAGATACGAGAAGGCTTGGCCTCTCTTGATATCGCTGACCTGCCTCCATGGGATGTTGAGAAGATGGTATCAGCAATGGATCTCGATGGTGATGGAAAGGTCAACATCCCTGAATTGGATATCCACATGCTGAAGATAATGAATTCACTTTCCAAGGAATTCAGCAACGATGGTGGGGAAGAAACCTCAGAATCGCTCGACGGAGGAGAACTCAACAAGATGAAGAAGGCGGAACTGGTTTCTCTGGCTGACGAGCGAGGTGTTTCATCAAGTGGCACCAAGAGTGACATCATCGCACGCTTACTCTAGCCGAGAATCACCTGTTCTGAGTACAGGAATACCTGAACCCCACCATAGACGCAACTAAGTTCAGTGGCTCTTGTGAAGGAATGAGGCTGATTCAATGCGTATCGGATTGGTGGGTAAGCCCAATGTGGGCAAATCGACATTCTTCTCTGCGGCTACTCAATCGAAAGTGGCAATCGCCAATTACCCATTCTGTACCATCGAGCCGAATGTTGGAGTTGCATTTCTGCCTGCCCCACTACCCTGTCCATGTAGCGATTTGAGAATAACCAAAGAGGCGGAAGGTCGCTTGGAACCAGTTTTAGAAATCGATGAGAGAAAAGGCAGCATATGTCAACCACGTACAGGTTCATGTATTGCTCATAAGCGCCTTGTTCCAGTTTTCATGGTCGATGTGGCAGGGCTTGTTCCGGGTGCTCATAGTGGTCGCGGGCGGGGGAATGAATTTCTTTCGGACCTCGCTCGTTGTGATGCTTTGATTCAGGTGGTCGATGCTGCTGGAACCACAGATATCGAGGGCAACCCTATCGGGGTCAACGAAGATCTTCAAGCATGTCAGGATTCGATAATGGAAGAACACGAGTTTCTGGTTGAGGAATTGAGTGCTTGGATTCATGGGATCATCGCAGATGGTTGGTTGAGAGGAGCCCGAAGAACGCAGGCTGAAGGTGATAAGGGAATGGTCACATTTCTGCATGAGAAACTCAGTGGGTTGGGAGCCACATCGCAGCAGGTGAAATTTGCATTAGAAGCATTCCGAGAGAATGAAGATGCAAGTGATCAGCCATGGGATTGGGGTATTGGTTTGAAAAGAGCCCTCGCAAAGCAACTTCGTCGCGCTATGTTTCCAATTCACGTGGCTGCTAACAAGGCCGAACTTGCTCCAGGCGAATCATGGAAGGTTCTGCAAAGTAGACTTGCGGAGGAGGGGGCGATATTGATGCCAACAATGGCTGATGCAGAATTAGGATTACGAAGAGCCGCCACCATGGGTTTCATTGAATATGGGCCCGGAGAAATTGATTTCGAGTTTACTGAACAAGGACAACAGCGCCTCAAGTCAGTTCAGATTGAAGCACTTGAAAAGATGAAGGTGACAATGGATGGATTTGGCGGAACTGGTGTCTCAATATTGATATCACGGGTTCTTCATGAATCCCTCGCTCATATCGTTACATATCCAGTTCAAGACGAAACACATTGGACAGATGGCGACGGCAGAATCCTACCTGATGCACTTGTCGTACCAGATGATTCAACCGTAAAGGAACTTGCATATGCGGTTCATAGCGACCTTGGAGATGGATTCATCAAAGCAATCGATGGCAAGAGCAAGAGAGTTATCGGGGCAGAGCATGAATTGTCAGATGGTGATGTCATCAAGATTCACGCCAAGACTTGACATGATCAGTGGCCGGGGGGGCGCTCATGTTCAGGTGTCAATCTTGATAGCATTGCAGAATATTTTGCTCTGCCAGACAGATGATAAATCAACATTGCAATGGTGAGCACGGTCAAAACGGGCAATGATATCCAAATCGAGATGTTGGAGAACAAGGCGAACCAGAATATCCATACCGCCATTATCCACAACCATATCGACATTCTTCTGGAAAGCAGAGTCAATCGTGAGTTCGCAAGACTGGAATCAAAAATCATTGTTGCCTCCGATTGTTCAATCATTCCTTTCTCCACGCCACAGCGTTGACAGATATCCTTTCGAGGTCCATTTCCATGGATGAAGTACTCGCGTGGATAAGTGCCATGGCAGGATCTGCAAGTGGGCATCCGGCTTCCTCAACCCCTTCGACAGTGAACCCGTTCTTCAACATCGCGTCGCGCAATCAAGTGAATCATCTCCGTCGAAACAATTCAAGCATTCGTCTTTTGCTGAAGCCCAGTTGGCGATGAAAGGAATGTGGACAACAATTCCATACCGAGAATCGAAGCACAGGATTCAGGGTGGAACTGGATGCCATGAACTGGAAATTGAGGGTGACTGAGTGCCATGATGTTCCCATTCTGATCCCATGCGGTTATGTTCATTGTTGATACTTCATCTCCAACCACAATCAGGCTGTTGTATCTCGCCATATTCATGGGTGTGGAGAATCCACTGAATAGATTGGTGGAATCGTGGTGAATGTCAACACTTCTTCCATGAACCGCTCCACTTGGACAATGAATCAAAGTCAACCCAGCAGCCATTCCTATTGCTTGATGGCCGAGACAGATTCCGAGTAGGGGGACTGTCTCTCCAAGGAGTGCTCTTCTTGCTATTTCCATGCTGATTGGACTCTGTTGAGGCTTTCCCGGTCCTGGTCCTATTACAATATGCGACGGGTTTGAACGCGCAATAATCTCCTCAATCCTATCAACGCCATCCAATCTACCATGGCAATATTTCACATTAGCTCCTAATTCACAGAAGGCGTGCATGATGTTCCACGAAAACGAATCCAGATTATCGATAAATAGAATTCGAGAACCCTTACTAGGAACAATTTCATCATTATCCCAATATTGAATCGAACCCATAGTTGAACGCGAAGCATGTGGCTTCCCTCTGACCTCCAAGGGATGAATGGAATGGGTTGCGGAAACCAATGGGTCTTCGTCTTGAGCAATCCAACCAGCTGCTTTGCGCAAGGCTTGTGCCTTCCATTCAGCCTCCTCCACCTCTAGTGCTGGTACAGAATCCATCACTAACCCACCGCCAGCTTGTACTGTGGCTGTCCATTGTTCGTTCAGCAATTTACCTTCCAAGGTGCGGATGAGAATATTCCACATCGAGTATCCGGTTCTTGGGTCAACCACGCCGATAGAGCCTGTCCAGAATGATCTTGGCTGTTCTTCTAACTCATCTATGGACGCAATAGTAACTGTCTTCGGACAACCTGTAATACTACCCCCTGGGAACATGGCTTGCAGTACGCTCCACACATCTTCTTGATCTTCGAGTTCTCCTCTCACTTCGCTGACCAGATGTTGAACCTGAGAATATGCCTCAATCTGAAAACGGCTCTGCTTTACCGAACCAGGTTTGCTGACCATACCGATATCATTCCGCTCAAGGTCAACCAGCATCCGATGTTCTGCCAATTCTTTTTGACAATCAAGCAATTCATTGCGTAGTGCTTCATCCTCTAGAATATCTCCGCCTCTTGGACGAGTTCCTTTGATTGGTCGTGTCCTGACGATTCTATTATCACTGGCTAGCAGCAACTCTGGGGAACATGAGCAAAGAGCAAGACCGAGGTCTTCCGCAAGAAGCCAAGTTGACATTGGAGCAGGATTTTTTTCAGCCAATCTCATCATCGTGAACCATGGATGTTCGGCAAGATCTCCAAACCAACGTCGGCCGAAATTCAATTGATATAATTCTCCATCTTCAATCGAATTCTTCACACACTTCACAATATCAGAATGTTGTTGTGCATCATGACTAGACGATTCAGTATTCATCATCGCATCCATTTCAGGTATTTGGCATTCAACATTCAATGGAACAGAGAGACTTGAGAGAAGTTCCTCCACCTCATTTGCCCATTCATCATTTGTTTCAGCGACGAGATGGAGTGTTGAACTACTCCTATCTTGAATCAACCACCGATCAGCGCGATATAGTATCATCAGAATCTCACCTTCTTTTGGTGGATGAAAGAGCCTCCAAGGTTGTGTCCATTGAACCAGTTCATATGCTAACCCTCCAACCCAAGAGCCTGGTTTAACAGGTGTTTCATGGCCACTTAATTCAGGTTGCAAGGAGTTCAACGTTCTCAATGATTCAGCTAGGTCAGTTCCCATATGATATGCAATAGTGGCCCATGTTTTTCCATTCCATTCTTGAATATCCAGTTGTAGTGCTGGTGGAGGTGGCCCAAGTGGAATTTCTCCCTGTAGTGGGGATGGGTCATCATCCCTAGGGGGAAGGAATTTCTTCTCAGGTTGTCTAGCGATGACCCTGATATTTGCAGGCCCCATCAGCATACTATTTGAGGAGAATTCACTGAATGGCCCCCCTGAGATCAGAAGTAATTCATCGCTTCCGCCCCACTCTTTTCCTCCAAGCAGTGATTTAGAACGCAATAATTCGGTGACTCCAAGCAATAGGTTTTCATCACCTTCGCACGGCCAGATGTGATGTCTACTCATTCAACTCCCCCTCCCAAGATTCTCTAAGCGCCTTGTCAAGTGCCTTCACGGCCGTCTTTGTGAGTATTCCATCCATATTCACTCCGACGCTCTGTCCATCGATATCATTTATCCTGACAACACCGATTCCAGAGCCAACCACAATCAATTCCTTGGCCCTGCCTATCAGATTCTGGTGCAACCTTCCTTTGTTAATCGGTATTCCAGCCTTCTCAATAGCGGGAATAATAATTGAAGCAGTGACTGATTCGACACCCCCATTCCGTGCATCTGCAATCCAAGCAGTACCATCATTATCCAGCAATATGGGGGTTGCTCTATCGGCATCAGTAACGGCTTCATCATCCACGAACAGTGCGATGTGGGCCCCAGCTTCAATCGCACTTTGTTTGGCCTTCTTGTAAGGTGCCCAATCACCGTGTTTTGTTCCTTTTATTTCGTCCCCCCACTGTGGGTCTGGAACAGATATTGCTTTCATTGGAGATGTATTGTTTTCATTGGCTCTAAGAGATATTGAAACATCGCCTTCTCTTGTCAATCGGAGAGTAGCCAGATTGGAGGGCATCGCAGAATTTTCAACCATCCCTTGTAGTTCATTGATTGCAGTTGAAACGCGTTCAGGAAAGTCATCCGGGATATCGAGATTCAAACGTCCAGCATGACTTTTCAAACGCTTCAAGTGAGCATCAAGGAAAGCGATATTTCCATATTCATCACATGGCATTGTGGTGAACACACTGGAGAATGGATCTCCTTCCATGATAGCGCCCCATCGTCTCACAACAGGTCATCGAGGAAGGAGGTATCGATGCTACTTCCACTCTTCTTGCCGGGTTCATCGAGTAGGTCATCGGTCAGTCCACTGAGATTTGAGACTGATTGATTCTGTATAGGGACTTGTGCCCCCATATCGGGCATTGGGATAGCACCTCTTTGTTGCTCAATGTTCTGAGCAGCCGACATGATGCCAGTTGTCATTTCTGATTTCGGCGTTGAAAGAACATCGAAGTCATCATCCCAATCATTACGCGGTTGTATATCGATTCCCCACGTGGATTCTAGGTCCCAATGGCTCTTTCCTTTCCTCGGTTTCTTGTCTCGTATCATCACGAACAACAACAACAGTATTGCAATACCCAAGGCTGCTGCAAGCATATTCTGTGGAGTAGCGTAATCGGATAGACTGAAGTCGTCTTTTGCACTAGTTGCATCACTCTCTGTTGAACCGCTGCTACTAGGTGCTGAGAGATGGAGAGGGGTGATTGCCCTGCGGTATATGGGGCAATCTGGCCAACCTTCTCCGCATTCTGAAGCCGAAACTCCAACCCACCAAGTGGTTTCATTGTCCAGACTTTCATGGTTGTCAGTTGAGATGAATAATGAGTTCGAAGCGAATACAGTATCGACCAGAACTGCATCCTCCACATTATCGAATTGTTCATCGGAGATGTATATCTTGAACGATTGGACCACTGCATCACCTGTTGGGCTCCACGAAACAAGAATTCTACTTCCTGCTGATACCCATTCGACATTGAGGTCTGCAATGGTTGGCAGGTGTGAGCCGGGGTCATCTCCAAGATCATCCATTGGGGCTGCTGCTGCCATGGTCAGGCCGGTCATGTGTGCATTTCCATTGGTGTCCACCACTACGACGGTTACATAGACAGTCTGTCCAGGGATGAGCGGATCATCGAACAACTCATTGATAACAAGAGGAAGGGTTGGATTTCTATCGAGTTTCATGATGTAATTATCAGGGCCTTTTTGCCCAATTCCGACTTCACCCTCGAAGTCCCATGTCGCTGCGTAGACATGATATTCATCCACATCGCTGGCATCAGAAAGATCGAAGTCAAGTACCAATTTGTCTCCAGCATCGCCGCTATAATCTGAAAGGAGAATAAGATCAAGTCGCTCAGGAGCAGTTTCATCGAGGCTGTTGTTGATGGGAGTCACTGAGACGGTGTTCAATCCATCGAGATGGACATTACCTTTGATATCATAAACTGTGACTGCTACATTCAATTCCACATCAGGAATGATGCCCTGTTCATAGCCATCATATCTCGCATTGTGCATGACCACTGTCAGTGCTTCACCCGAATCGCCATTCTTCTGATTTGACACCTTCCGGCATCCACACATCGAGTAATCGGGGTTGTATAGCGCATCAGAAATGGTCAAGTCAGTGATATCTGAGTTAGATGCCCATACGACATAATAATCGAAATCATCTGATACATCTGGCTCCCATAGGACTTCAATGGCGGTTCCATCGTCATCAGGAAGATCCCACGCGTTCAGTGTATCAATGCGTTCAGGGGCGATATTGACGTTGATCAGATTCCTCAGCGGAGTTGCTTCAACAATATTGACATTACCCAAGTCTTCATTCAACCAATCATCTGAAGCGACAACAGCAATCCAATACGCTCTACCATCAACAAGGGGCATTCCATCAATTTCTGAGATGATGGTAGAATTCTGAGCACAATCAGTGACCACTTGAGAAACCAGGAAATCAACGACATTGGATGGAACACCATCTTCGTTGACTGGAATATCGACATTCAATTCCATGATGTAAATGGTATAGAAAGCACAATCATCGGCAGTTGATGGAATCCAACCTACTTCTATTCGCCCACCCTCATCATCAGGCACATCATCTGCCCAGACACCCTCGATTCTGGATGGAGGAATGCCGTCATTTATCCCACCAGTAGGAACCACTGGGCCAATAATAGTGGCATTCATCTGGTCTTCTTGTCCTGCCTCATCATAGCAGGTCAAACCAATCCAATATGGTATTCCTGCTTCAAGATCTATGATGGTTGAGTTTCCTTGAGTTGTTGGCACCGATGATGATTCAGTCATCCCAACAACATCTGTGATGGCTGTAGAACTGTGATAGAGATTGGTTCCAGCAAGATCCAATGCATCGCATCTCTTCCATTCAACAAATAATTCGCCACGTTCTCCACCTTCATTCGGTCCAGCCTCCACCCATTCAGGTGAGGCAGGTATCTCATCACTGGAAGTAGCAGATCCAAATGGTTGACTAACGGCACCCCAGCGACCATCGGAATATTCGACAACCACAACGCCCCAGTATTCGACACCATCAATCAATGGTGAACCGCCAGCAGTGACTATATCTGTCGAGGTCCTGCTATGAATGCTGATCGAAGCATCGGGTGTTAGAGCAGTCAAATCAGACTTCATTGGAGGGGTTGCCCATGGGCCTTCATTGAGGAATAGCAGGTATCTTGCGAAATCGACATCATGCACTAGACTCCAATTTGCAGTCAGTGTTGAACCACCGTCATTTGGTCTATCATACAGGTCGGTAATCTCGACTGGGCTATCGGTTCGAAGCCAATCATATGAGAGTTTGATATCCATAGAGCCATTGTTCGGACTCTGTAATCGGAGGGTGACGAATCTACTTCCATTGAGCAATTTACCACCATCAACAATTCTCTGTAATTTATCATCAAGTCCAGAGTCGGATTCATTCAACCACCATGTCCCACTGTAATTCAGTCCGTGACTAATGGCATAGGTTGCTGCTCCTGCAGTGGGCGAAGATAGAATCAGGGGCATCAACAACATCTTGATGCCTCCAGGGCCAGAATTTCCACCAACACTTGGAACTGATTGCGGGTTGCTGGAATCGACCAGAGTAATGGTCATTCCAGGATGAGTCTTGTCAGTCACATTCATTGAAGTAGAGAGGAAGGAGGCACTCAGGGGCGCCGCTCTTCTCATGGTGAACTGTTCGTATTTAGTGAAAGATGGAGCAGGCCCCCATCCAAACAATCCATCTCCGTTGTTTGTGGTCACCCATATTCCTGAAGAACTGATGAATCCATTTGTTGCACCTTGTAATATCTCAGTGTCCAACACATAATGTCCATTTCCGCTGGCATCGATGCGGGTGAATCCCATCGGAGTTGTTGCAATCAGATTAGTGCCGTCACTATTCATTCCTCTAACAGGCCAACCTATCGTCTGCCATGATGTGGCCCCATCTTCGAATTCTCTTGTTGTCAGATTCCAATGCACCAATGGTTCCTTGTTAGTGGCGATGTGAAGGCCCCACCAATCGCTTGCTAATGCAAACACATTGTTGCTTGGTAACTGGTCGATACGATGAATATCCACTACGGAATCATTCCCATTCAGACTGATTTCAGAGACTCCGGGGCGAGTGGAACCTGAACCATCATGGGCAACAAACAAATTTGGGGTTGAGCCACTGTTGGCACTCCAAAGTTCAGCAGCTCCACTCTTGGTTCCAATCAGCCCGTGTGCCAGCGTCATAGTGGATAATGCAGAACCAGCCAATAAATCAAATCGAGCAAGACCGCCCGAAGTTCCGATATAGAGAGTACTTTCACTTACTGTACCTGATGAAGTGGATTGCCAGAGGTTCAGTGAATAGATATTGTTGGTTGGTAGGCCATCAAGACTGGTTAGAGAGTCCTCCCATTCTTCACTGCTCAGGTTCCATCGCCCTATTCCTCCTTCAGTGGCTATGTATGCAATCGAACCATCGATAAGGAAATCATTGACGATATTGCTGGGCAGACCTGAAATCAGCCGCCCCCCAGTCCATTGTTGCTGAGTAGTGTTGAGAATACTCACTCCGGGTCCGGAGTACCATGTTCCTTGGAGTCCGACAACCAAATCATCTCCATTAATGACTAGGCCATCAACCACGCTGTGCAACCCTTGCGGCATCCACATGGCTCGACCATTGCTAGGGTCCAATCTTGCAATTCCTCTGCCATTGACAGAGGCCCAGACATATCCATTGTGATAGACGATCTCTTCTACCTCTCCACCTTGACCACTCCAGCCGAATTCCCATTCTACACTTTCATTTGGGAGAATCAAGCCTTGGAGGACTCCGCTGCCCAATCCTTGCGAGGTTCCAGTCACAACCCAGACATGAGTAGAATTGGAAGTGAATTCCACAACATTTCCATTCATCAGTCCAGGGAGGTCAAATTCAGTGTTAAGTCCCAGTTGGTAATTGAACCGATCGACATGCGAGTAACCACTATCGGCACCTGCTTGTCCAATCAGCCAATCACCACCATCACTGAAGAAAGAAGTGACCGCAGTGCCAATTGACATGACGCTTGCTTGGCCAGCATTGTTCCCAGAAGCAGCCAGCATTGAAAATCCACCATATTGTATAACAGTATTTCCTCCTTGACCGCTTGTACCGGATTCGTGCCCAATCACCAAAACACCATTTGACCATGCCATGGAATCCCACCAGACACTGTCCCCAGAGATGCCATTTTTGCTTTCATCTATCTGACGAATAAATTTCGATTGTGAGTAACTATACCTGTCAATACCTTGGTCAGGGTTGAAATAACCAATGTATAGTGTATCTTGATTATCGCAGGTAACTGCAGAAGGAGAATCATCAGCAAGAGAACCTCCACTTTGGGTCCATGAGTTCCATTGACCAGTATTCACATTGTAACGCGCAACCCCCCCATTTTGGTTGTTGGACATCGCTACATGCACATAGTCATCACAACGAGCAAACGAGATTGGGAAACCATTTGAGATACCATTACTGCCTCCACCCCAGTCATCCCAGTTCCCAGTGTTATCCAATTTCAAGATAGTTGGGTTCTGAGGGTTGCCCCACCAGTTAGTATCTGAAGTTCCAACCCAAAGGTCGGTGCCGTCGACATGGATGTCCATGATCATGTCCGCTGCTGCAGAAGGCATTCCACTACCAGGTGTCCAAGTGCTCAACCATTGTCCATTGACTTCATCATATCTTTCGATTCCATCGCCTGTGGCGAATAGTAATTCACCATCAAACTCGAGAATTTCTCTGACAGGGAATTCAATATCTGAATCATCCCATTCTCCAGTTACAAGGCCACTGCTATCATAGCGCCTTAGAAATACAGAACCCCAAGCAACCCAGGTGTCTCCACTGGATGAAAGATACATCTCGACTCTTTCTACGGAGCCGGTGACTTCCCAGTCAGGTCCCCAACTTGAGGAACTGGTGTTCCAACGAACAACTGCACCTTCAGAATTTCCGTTCCAGTTTGGGCCGACACCGATGTTCAGATAGTCTCCAACCATACCAATGCCATGCACATATCCACTGAGTCCAGCGCGTTGTCCAGCGTCTAGACTGGAAAGTGCAGTGATAGTGTCCAGATTTATCCTATGGACGTTATCACCATAGTAGTAGTATGTCGAATAATACATGACATTACCTTCGATGACGATTTCTATTGGGTCTCCATTTCCACTGAAAGCACTAGAACTCTTCTCAATGTCAATTTCTTCTGTTTCGTTGACCCAATCAAGGCACTGGAAACCATCATCTCCACCAATCCATATCCGGTTTGGGTTGCGATCGGCAGCCATGCTGGTGACAATGTCAGTATCCAGTAATCCACCAGAACCACTTTCCCACATCGTTAACCAAGAATTTGTTGTCAGGTCGAACCGAGCAATACCCATGTTCCTGAGTGCAATGTATGCAATATCTCCGATGACCACAGTCACCGCGTTCCCAGTCTGTTCTCCGGCTTCCCAACTTTGCACGACTTCTTCTGTACTAAGGTCGATGAGGTTAGCACCATACCATGAACCACCGAATAGATTATTTCCATTCACTTTAACAGATTTCATCCAATTGGAAACCATGTCATCTCCACTGTCCCAGCACCGGTCAAGGTTCCTGCTGGAGAGAAAGAAAGCACATATTCCTGCGTTTGTAGCGGCGTATGCTCTGGTGGAATCTGAATCGAAATCATAGTAGACAGTTGGATTTGGTGATCCAGGTACATTATTCCCAGTATTTAGATTATTGAAATTCTGACCATCCCAAACTTTGGCGCCTTCTTGTGTTCCAAGCCATATATTTCCATTTGAATCAGCATGAAGTGCGTGAACATTGGAACTTGGCATTCCATTTCTCCCACCAAACCAAGTATCAAGGAATTCTCCAGTTTGTAGATTCTTTCTGACTACACCATAACCATAGAGACCGATATGCAGGATGTTTCCTGCAACAGCAATCGGGGCTTCCTGAACAGAGTCAACACCTGTTGAACGCCATGGAGTGAGTCTGCTGGCATTGATCAATTCGACACGTTCAATTCCTCCTTCATCCAATGCAAGATATGCAATGCCATCGAGGATGGCAACATCGTTGACCCGATCATTCTCAAGGCCGTTATCGCTGCCCCATGTCTGTTCGACACTACTGGTGGAAAGATCGATGACAGATGCTCCACCATCGGGGTGACCTACCACCAACCAATCGCCATCTGTAGCCAGAGAATTGACAACGTCATCGTTGAGATTACCATTCAAGGGAACGTTTAGACTTGCATTCCAATTTGTGATGAATGATGCATTGTTGATATCCAGAGCAACCACTCCACTATCTTTTGTTCCAACGTAAACCTGATTGCTATCATGTGCAAGAGCCATTGTATCTGAGCCAATGTTCACTGGATCCAGCCACAACTGAGAACTTGTATCGAAGCGGTCTACATATTCATCGACTGCAACCCATACTATATTTCCAACCTGAATCACATCTTGCATTGAATAGCCACTGGGTCCACTTGCAATTATGATGTCACTCTGCTGCATAGGGCTGCTTGATGGCTCAATAACAGCCAACCTACCACTGCCATCGCTGACCATCATCTGGTCGGCCGCAGGTGCTCTTTGCCCTCCTGAAGGCCAGTGTATGAGATTGAGCCCCTCTCTGGGAAGCCCGAGCGAGGAGATTGAGAGAGTGCTACTGAATGAACCGACTGAGGTATCGTACAAATGCAAGGATTGGTCTGTCAGAATTCCAATATTTCCTGACATCTCCACAATTCCAGCGATATTATTCGTCGATAACCAGTTACCATCGTTCCAAGTAGCCATCCAGAAATTGCTTTGATGATTGAATCTGGCTACTCCTTGATCGGGCGAGCCCATCAGGAGTTGAGTACCTGTATCATGGAGAATGTGGATGGTGTCACTCTGCAGATCGTTTGCCGTATTCCATACGGGCAATGGTTGGCCGTTGAAAAGGTCCCACCGAGCGATTCCTCCATCCCAGATGCTTACGAATAGAGTCGTACCTATTTTCAGCATACTAGCCGGTACTCCTGATGGCCAGTTGCTGGTATCAGACATTCTTTCCATGGTCCAACCAGTACCAGCACTGTTGAGGCTGAAGAAACCCTCAGGGCTGGCAGCGTAGATATTGGCACCATCAACCAATATCTGCGTAATTGCATCATCTGGAACAGGACTCTGCGGCATTTGGCCTAGATCTGCACTATTGGAGAGAGAGAAAGTGTGCAGCCCCATGTCTCTGGTGACTACGATGAGGCGGTCATTGACCAGATCAATATCGAGATCAAATATCTCATCGGCGCCCTTGAGGTCAAGAACATCAATCACGAGTGGGTCAGCATTTGCATCTATCTGCAGAATAATATCTGAAATGGCCATGAACATGCGTCCATCCTCAGGATGTATCGCAGTCCTTGAGATATCAAGAGAGTATGGTGTGAAGGAAACAACAGGGTCCAAAGGTGCCAATGTCTCAAAGATGAGGTCAGTGACGGTGGCGCCAGCGGGTAGTTCCCAAGATGCTCCATTGTCGCTGAATGGTGCTAATCGAGAGATATGTGGATTATTACCAGCGAATTGATCAGCCTTTCCAAATGAACCCCACCCATTCCAATCAAGCAGATTCTCATTGTTGTCCAAACCAAATAATCGAGGTTCGTCAATCGCAAGTCCAGAGGCACCATCGGCTCTGATGCCGAGGCTGACATTGGACAATTCAGCACCTGGAGGGAACTCGAGAACCAAATCGGTATAGGCGCTGATTCCAGTGTCGGGATTGCCTCCAACAGCATCGAGTGTTATCCAGCCGGTATCGTTCGAACCGTTGAGCGGCCAACTGGTGATTGAACTGTTTCCATGGGATGATACCAAGGGTGAAGTCAATATTGGAGCCATCGAGAACATGACCATCAAAGAGACTAGAAACATGCATTTCCGTTGACCGTTTGCGTCACTGAAGCGCGGGAACATGAATTAACTCGGTTCTTCAACAGTATATGAAGCACTTGACTAGATGTAACATTAATGCTCTCGCCATACCTAGGTATGGCGTTGACTTTCATCGAAGTTTCATTCTAAATCCATCAAGGAACCATCATTGCCAATCTCAAGTAATCTGATGGTGTTGGTTCTTCCAGTCATCGCTAATGGAGAACCAGTCACGGCAACTACTGTTTCTCCAGCCTTTACATCTCCATTTGCCAGCATCTTCACCGAGGCTGAAGCGAGAGTTTCCACAGCATCTGGCAGTTCTTCGACATGAACTCCAATCACTCCAGGAAGGATTGTGACCCTTCTGCAGGCTCTTATTCGATTGGTAACGGCAAAGATACGTTGCGGGGGGCGAATTGCAGCAGCCAGTCTTGGTGCAGTTCCGTGTTCCGTGGCAAACATCAGGTGGTCGGCATTGCTTCCTGTGGCCAAAGAAATGGCTGCGGTTGAAACAGCGCGCGTAGATTGGAATCGAGCCAATGCCGGCGCTTCACCGAGTTCTTTGACCTCTTCATCCATGGCTGTTGCAATTTTTGCCATTGTCCTGATCGCCGCAACTGGATGTTTTCCACTGGCAGTTTCTCCAGAGAGCATGACTGCGCTAGCACCTTGGCGAATAGCAGTCGCCACATCAGTGACTTCGGCTCTAGTTGGCCTAGGATTGTCACACATCGATTCAAGCATTTGCGTAGCGATAATGACCGGTTTACCTCGGGCCATCCCGGCTGCAAGAATTCTTTCTTGAGCAGCAGGTACTCTCTCAAGCGGAATCTCAACTCCTAGATCCCCTCTGGCAACCATCAGGATATCTGCGGATTCAACTATTGCTTCAAGGTCCTTCAATGCAGCAGGGTGCTCGATTTTTGCGATGATTGGAGTTCTCAGTCCCGCTGCATCAATCGCTTCTCTCGCAGGTTTGAGATCGTCTGCTGTTCTGACATAGGAAACTGCAATGAAATCTACATCGTGTTCCAATGCATGTGCGATTGCTGCTTGGTCCTTGGGGCCTACGGAAGGCAAGTCTACGATAGTAGCTGGAACATTGATACCCTTTCTTGATGAAAGCGGACCAGAATCGATGACAACACATCCAACTTTCGTGGCTTCTTCATGCGGAGCATCTACTACTTTCAATCGAACCAAACCATCTGCGAGAAGGATTGGGTCATCAACGCGTAGATTCTGTGAAAGTCCACCGTAAGGAACCGGCAGAATTACTTCGCCATCGATGATGACTTCATCGGCTTCATGAACACCACAATCTAGGGTTATCATCTGCCCATCTTCAAGGCTGACAGTGCCTTCAAACTGTCCAAGTCGCAATTTTGGACCCGGCAGATCTGCCAAGATTCCAACATATTTTCCAACTTCTTTTTCTGCAGCTCTTACTTTAGCGAACAATTTGGTTTTCCCCTCTAAATCGCCATGGCTGTAATTCAATCTGGTGATGTCTAATCCATCCCTGAGTAGTGTTACTAGAGTCTCTGGGTCGTCGCTTGCTGGACCGATTGTACCTATGATTCGGGTTCGTCGCATACCTGCCGGTATACCTTCAATGAAATGAAACATTGTATCGGAAAATTTCCTGAATAATCATGGTTCGCAACTGTCAAGGAGGGATTATTCGATGAAAATAGAGATAATCAAGAGGAAAACCAATTGAAGTGCCCCAATGCCCGATTGATTTCAATGGTTCCCAGCCCAACGGAAAAACGTTTCAAAAAAGATGCTCTTGATTATCATGAGATGGAACCACGGGGAAAAGTCACTGTTGAACCAACCAAGCCTCATTCAACTGCGAAAGAGTTGTCACTTGCATATTCACCAGGAGTTGCCTATCCCTGTCTTGAGATTGAGAAGAATCCTGAGGATGTATACAGATATACGACAAAAGGAAACCTAGTGGCGGTCATAACTAATGGAACCGCTGTCCTTGGATTAGGAGATATTGGGGCTTTGGCTTCAAAACCGGTTATGGAAGGAAAAGGGTTGTTGTTGAAGACTTTTGCAGGAATCGATGTGTTCGATATCGAAGTGGACCTTTCGGATCCGGAGGAATTCATTCGAACAGTCTGCGCCATTTCACCAACATTTGGAGGAATCAATTTAGAGGATATTAAAGCGCCTGAATGTTTTGAAATCGAACGACGAATATCAGAGGGGACCGATATTCCAGTCATGCATGATGATCAACACGGTACAGCGATAATCACTGGTGCGGCACTACTCAATGCTGCAGAGTTGCAAGGGAAGGAATTATCCAATCTCAAAGTGGTCATCGCTGGGGCAGGCGCCAGTGCAATTGCGTGTGCCAATCATTACATCGCTTTGGGAGTTCAAATGGAGAATATCACCATGTGCGATTCTAAGGGAATCATGACCAAGAAACGTTTGGAATCAGGTGAATTGAATGAATACAAAGCATTGTTCGCCAAGGATATCGTAGAAGGTGATCTCGCTTCTGCACTGGTCGACGCCGATGTCCTTCTTGGACTATCAAAAGGAGGGCTTGTCGATGCACCCATGGTAGAGAAAATGGCTCCAAATCCAATTATTTTTGCTCTAGCAAATCCTGAACCTGAGATTATGCCAAATGTTGCACGTAAAGCCAGACCTGATGCTATTATCGCTACAGGTCGTTCTGATTTTCCTAATCAGGTGAATAATGTGCTCGGATTTCCATATATCTTCAGAGGAGCCTTGGATGTTCGTGCCAAGGACATAACGCAGGGGATGAAGATGGCTGCAACCAAAGCATTGGCTGAATTGGCAAAAGAACCAGTTCCTGAAGATGTGATTAATGCATATGGTGGAGAAACTCTTCAATTTGGTAAGGAATACATCATTCCTAAACCATTTGACAGACGTGTATTGATTTGGGAAGCCAGTGCTGTGGCTCAGGCTGCGGTTAATGAAGGAGTAGCCAAACTCAGCAAGGAGGAATACGACCATGAGGAATATCGAGAGGAGTTGGAAGCTCGTTTGGGATTGACGTGGAGTGTGATGAGAAATGTGATCAACAAGGTCAAGGGTAGTGGCAAGAAACTGGTATTTCCAGAAGGTGACAATGAGAAAGTCATCAGAGCAGCAGCAGAATTGGTACAGGAAAGCATCTGTCATCCAATTCTACTGGGTAGTCAGACCAAGATTCAGCAGATGTTGGATGACCTTGAACTGAACTTTGAATGTACTATCATCGATCCACGCAAGGATAAGAGGCGTGAGGACAAATATGCGCAGGCGATGTTCGATAAACGCCACCGCAAAGGTTTGTCTTTCAATAATGCTCAGAGTTTGTTGAAGAGTAGACCTTATTTCGCCTCTCAAATGGTGGCGAGTGGTGATGCAGATGGAATGGTTGGAGGAGTCACCAGAGCCTATCCGGATGTGCTTAAACCGGCATTGGAAGTGATTGGTGCAGACCCTAATGCACATCGCATCATTGGGTGTTATATGATGGCGGTGAAAGGAAAGGTGATTTTCCTTGCAGACGCAACAGTCAATGTCTATCCAGATAGTAGGACATTGGCTGAAATTGCCGTTCAAACAGCAAAGGTTGCGAGACGTTTTGGCGTGGATCCGAAGGTGGCAATGCTGTCCTTCTCAAATTTCGGTAGCAGCAAGGCTCAGCGAACAGACCGAATCGAGGGAGCGATGGCTATTGCTAGAGAGATGGACCCCGAAATCGTCATCGAGGGCCCGATGCAGGCGGATACTGCATTAAACCCTGTAATTCAGATGGATTATCCATTCATGGAGTTTGATGGACCTGCAAATGTATTGATATGCCCGAATCTCGCATCTGCGAATATCTCTTACAAATTGCTAGAACAACTCGGGGAAGCCGATATGACAGGCCCCATACTTTCTGGAATGGCTAAACCTGTACAAGTAGTTGCCAAGGCAGATGGAGTCAGGCATATCATCAACATGTCTGCAATCTGTGTCATGGACGTATTCCGTAAAGAAGGTATCAGTAAAAAGAATGAATGAAATATTCACTCTTTGATTGGAGTCAATTCATTTCCCTCTTCATTCAGATACCAGGTTGGTCTTCTCGGTCGCCAAATCGTTGCACTGACCAAAGAGAAACATATCCCTCCGAACAAGAGATTGGCCCAGCCTTCGAATGCATAGTTAGAATAGCCCCTGAAGACGGGTATGAGGAATGAAGGAATAATTCCAATCAACAGTGCAAATAGTGCTTCTTGCTTCAAAATTGCACTGAAGTCCGCTTCTTCAGGAATTTTGATTGACTCATTTTCGGATTTTCTGCGTATCAGTAATCTGAGATGCGCATCTTTCTGGGCTGAGAATATCGGTGTTTGAGATTTGAAGACAAGTCCAGATTTCTTTGGATGTGATTTCATACAAACTCTGTATCTTCGCATCATGCTCTCTATTCTATCGTCAATTCTTGGCCGTCCATCTATCGGTGCCCCTCTGTTATTGTTGTGAGGATGATCCCACAATATTTCTTCACAGGCTAGAGGTAATTCGAATCCAAGATGGGATTTGCTCCTCACCCATTCAGCATGGCTAGGCAACCTGACTTCGTGTTCTGTTCCGACCTCTTCTTGTACAATTGCAATCATGTCCTCTATTTCATCCCAAGACAAGTTATCCACATTCGTCTTATCGCCATCATGTTCCCGACCCTTGATTCTGGCGAATTGTTTGCGAGTCAACAATGAGTCCATGATTTTGAAGGATTGAATATGGGCCTGATAACGAGGTCTTTCAGAACCATGGATCAATCCACCTTTGTTGCTACCTATCAGAACATTTCCTTCTGGGATATCAACGAAGGGTAATTCGAACAGATTTTTTGAATCACCCAGAGAAACTCCTCCTAAATTTTCAGAGTTGTTTCAACTCGCCTATACCACGCCATCCCGCGCGCATGCTCTTCCAGTTGAGAGAATTGAGAAAATGGAGAGATTGAACGCATGTACCCGAAGGCGGCCATATCAACGAGAGATGGTGCCTCTCCTCCAAAGAATTCCTTATCGCCGATTTCATCACACCAGTCATCCAAAAGATCGTGCCACAATTGCTTTGGTTTTCTACCATCTTTCTTTATGCGCTTTTTGGCAATTATCCCCCACATTATTGGGAATCCAGCCCATGCATAGAGCCTTTTTGAGATGAATCCAAATTTCTCCAATTTTGAGACTCTGATTGTCGTTTTCAGTGCAGAGACCAATCCACCATACAGGATTGGAATAGTGGCACGTTTGAAGTGTTCATCGACCCATTCAATCCATTTATCTCTCCTTTCTGAGTCACCAACCATCCATAATTCACCGTTATTGTAACGGGAATCTATCTCCTTCATCATTGGAGTTGAATCAACCAATACTTCACCGTCAGTCTCTCTCCAAACAGGAACCTTGTTCCAACCATTGGTGAAGGAGAGTTGCTTCTTTGTCTTCAGAGGGTTAACTTGCACTTCATCGTATTCAATTCCCAGATGTTGCAACAAACTCTTGACTTTCCATGAGAAAGGGCAAGTGTGCAGGAGGAACAATTCAGGTTTATCGCCCATGAGTGCGGGCGGCGGATTCCCCTTCTTCATGGTTCGTTATCTTCGATTTTCATGGTTCTCCATCCAGGTTTCCAGAATTCATCATCATCGAGCCAGCCCAACCATTCTTCATCTGTAGCCCGAATAAGTTGGAAAGCACGGCGCTCTAAGCCCTCAAACAGAGTGCTTCCGAGTTCTTCACGCGCTTGAGCATCCTTCCATTCAATCTGCATTTCACGGACCTGCATTCTTCCAGATTCGGGGTTGTCATGATTCATTTCGCAGATTTCCCTCAGTTCATCTAGCCATACTCTCGTACCTTTGATGTGGAGATTATCTCCACTATCTGAAGACTTTCGAGAGAATGGCCACCACCTCATGATTCTCGATATGGCCACCGGCTGTCATCTTTCATGGTTGTGCAAATTAGTTGCAGATTTCACAGACGTCCTGATACACAGGCTTGAAACATGAGTCATCCACCCGTCAACCGATGGGACTGGAGCATATCTTGTTGGTATGTATTACTGGAGTAACTGTAATCGGGATGAGTAAACGACAACCATTTCCCGAGGTATCAAAACGATTTGGCGCCATGTTGTTGCTCATAGGTGCGATTGGAATAGTTGCTCAGAATGCCCCAACTCCTCCCTCAGACAGGTCATGGCAATACGGTTTGACCTTTGTTGGAGGAATCGGAGTCGTAGTTGGGATGAGACATCTGACATATACCAGAATGGATGTTTTGATCGCTCCATTCTCAGGTATTCTGCTATGTGCAGGTTCTATTGGATTACTCTGGGATGAATGGAGCGTACTTTCTGAATTTGAGCAGATAGCCTCCTTTATTCTCTCTTCGTTTCTTTGTATTGGAGAGGTATATCTGGTTTTCAGAGGATTGTTGATCGGTCGCCTTCCACAGGCTTGGTCTCAGGCAGGATTGAGAAATCTGCAACGTGGTTTGATAGATGGGCCAAATGGGGCCTTGGCTTGTTTCGAGAAAGCGTGGGATGTGGAGAAGGAACATCTCAATCCGATGGCGTATCTTGCGTTACAGAGAATCTATGCTGCTAAAGGGGATATTCATCAATCAAACAAATGGGCAGAACGATTGATTGAACAAGGTGGCGAAAAAGCGGTTGATGAAGCCTGGATAAAGGCGATAGAAAGGGCTTTGTCAAGCAGTGGAATCAAGGTACATGAAGGGGAATGAAAATATCGAATACGTGCTGAAAAACGGTGTTTTTTGAGCATTGATACCTTAATTTGATAAACCTTGAAGGGCACTCAGTTACTGAAGAAAATGGTGAGAAATGGAACATTCAGCAAGGCATCAAATGCACTATCATCACCCTTGGCCACGCGTCTAGTGATTTCAATTGCTGCAATATGGTTTGGAGCCAGCCTTCTTTCACAGGCGTTGTATATGGGATTCTATGGAATACCCTACGATTCGATGTTGTTACTTGAGATAATGGGGCCATATTACGCTCTGATAATCGTCATCGAACTATTGATTTGGGCGATGATTGGATTGATGGTGGTCAACAGGTTTCTCAGTAGCAAGTTGGGTATTCACGCTCCTCCAACGGTTTCTTGACAGTGCGAAGACTGATGTTCAGAAGCCCTCTGTGAAATATCGATGGTCCGTATCAACAGGGTCCACACCGGTGGCGGTGACAAGGGCGAAACCTCGCTAGTCGACGGTTCAAGAGTTCGCAAATGTGAGCTGCGATTAGAGGTGGTTGGGACCATAGACGAATTGAATTCATTCCTTGGTGTGGTGAGAATGGAACTTGGTAGGTTACCAGAAGTTCATCCTGATGGCAGAGTGCGTACGAGTGTGAAGCGCGCTGGACATCTCGGTGGAGAAGCGGTTTCCAGAGTGCAACAGGAGTTATTCGATCTAGGAGCGGAATTGTCATGTCCACCGGATAATATTCCTGAAGGAATTGTTCTACTTGATGAAGATGTAGCTGAAACATTGGTTGAGGAAATGGACGCTTGGTTGGAGGAACTTGAACCACTCACATCTTTCATTCTGCCAACCGGAGAGGGCCCAGTGGCATGGTTGCAACTAGCAAGAACAGTAGTCAGACGTCTGGAAAGAAGATTGGTTGAACTCGATAGCATCGAATCAGTTCGTTCGTTCGTCAAAGTTTATTTCAATCGATTATCAGACTGGTGTTTCGTTCTTGCAAGATGGTTGACCAATCGAATCGGTGGTGAAGAAGTGTTGTGGCAACCGATTGGTGAACGTTCCAAGGGCGCTGCTGACAAGACTAGAATGCTATCCGGTCATGATGATGTAGATGATGTCTTGAAAGGTATTTGATCAATCAACTTCAGTTAATTCCAGACTCCATGTTATCTCTGCAGAATCTTTGAGCATCGCCGAGACTGAGCAATATTTCTCATGAGAACTAGTTACCAGCCGTTCGACCAATTCCTTTGGAATCCCATTTCCACTTATGCGGTAGATCATGTGAATCTTGGTGAAGACTCGAGGATAATCCTCGGAGCGTTCAGCATCAAGATGGACACTCGCTGTACGTAAGTCTCGTCTATCCAATGCATGAACCACATCAACCATGCTACAAGCGCCGGCCATCTGTAGGCATACCTGCATGGGGTTCGGGCCATTTTCCCAATCAAGAAGCAACTCTTGTTCAGCGTCATTGATGCCAATCATTGAGGTCGCTCCAGTCCAGCGCACTTCTCCCTTCATGGCCCAAGCATTCGTTCAATACCCTTGAGTTTGTCCCTTGGGTCAAGTCCGGGAGTTGACGCTTGTGAGTCCGGACCATGGGCCAAGTATGGGAGTCTAGACCCTCGTGCGTCTGACGCTGAGCAAAATGTTATCATTCAAATGTTCTCCTCCTAGTTACTGATGGGGAATCCTGGCGGGGCATGGACCAGCGATTACATCACGCTTTCCGGCTATTCAGCCACAGTGGGTGAACACGGCGAGTGGGGATTGACTGAACGAATCATAGGTGTCACCATCCTCGGGGCGATAGCAGGGATTCTAGGGGTAATGTTGGATGGGCTCTACAGTCTAGGAGGTTTTATTCTCCTTCTGCTCATGTCATTTCATGCGGTCAGGTTCATCCTTGCTAGGGCTTCAGTTCGTAAGGCCTCCGACCGAATGAAGATGAGTGAGGCTGTGTTTACTGCCATAGTCGATTCAAATAACATTGAGGATGCCGAAGCCTTCAGGGAATTCGCGAAGTCCTTTGATGAGGATGAGAATGGTTACCTAAAACGCAGCGAACTTGATGATGCAGCACGAGTGTGGAGCGCAAAACAGGAAAAAGGGGCTTGATTGATCAGTGTCGCTTTCAGAAATCGGCAGCTCAAGGCTCGATGACATGACTCAGGGCTGAGTTTGAAGGCTTGTGCGTCTGAACTAGAGGCTACCAACTGAACTATGGACGCTTGTGCTTCCAGACCCTGGGCCAAGTATGGGAGTCTAGGTCCGGCCATGACTGCTATGAGATTGGCGTTGTCTATCATATCCCAATTCTATTCTGTAATTGCAGATGTCACTTCCGAGTCAATGGTTCCGGATGATTTCTTGGAATATTCTTCCACTGTCTCTCAATGTTCTCTTCTGAGTCTTGTAGTCAACATGGTATAGTCCAAATCTCAGTTTGTAGCCTTCGGCCCACTCGAAATTATCCATCAACGACCAGTGGTGATATGAGCGAATATCATGGCCATCAGATATTGCTTGTGAGAGTATCCAGAGATGGCGGCGGATGTGCTCTGGACGAATGTCATCATCCTCGTCTGCGACACCATTCTCGGTTATTTCGATGGGTACTTGGAGAAATGCCACCATCTCGATGGCTCGTCGTAATCCTTCTGCATACATTGGGTAACCGAATTCAGTCATTACTTCATGTTCTCGTTTTGGGAGTCCCACCTCAATGGTTCTAGGCATGAAGGGACTGGTGAGAACATGGGTGTAGTAGTTCAGTCCAATGAAATCAATTGAACCCTTGGCATGTTCAATGCGACGCCCCAGCATTCGTCCGCGTCTAATGGCTGCAATCCAAGCGCCATTCCATAGATGGTTCAATACTCTCGCAGTCAACCAATGCAGTAGATTCCAGCGCCGAAGTGGATCGAATAGAGTGATGTTCTTCGCTATACCGATTCTTACTTCTGAGCGTCGCGATTTGAGAGACCGATATACCAGAGCATGTGCTGACATCATATTGTGCATAACTCTGAGAGTTTTGCGAATAGAACGCTTTCCGGGGGGGAACATTCCCATCGTATACCCCATTATCGAGAAGACTTCTGGCTCATTGATGGTACACCAATCCTTTACTCTGTCACTGAGTACATCAAAGATGCGTTCGCAATAGTTGACCCAGTATCCGAGATTTTCGCGCTTGGCGAATCCCCCAAGTTCCTCGAACCATTTCGGGTGAGTGAAATGATGCAAGGTTATCATTGGCCTGATCCCCCTGTGTATCAGGTCATTCACCATCTCAGAGTATATCGAGAGAGCCGATTCATCCCATGTGCCACGTTCGGGCTCAAGGCGGCTCCATTCAATCGAGAATCGATAACAGTCTACTCCTAATTCTTCTAGAAGTTCGAAATCTTGATGCCAGCGTTTCCAATGTTCACAGGCTTCTCCGCTCCTCTCAATCCCATTTCTTTCTTCAAAGGAAGACCAATTGTTCTCGTTATTTCCTTCAATCTGGTGCGCAGCTGTCGCAGTGCCCCAGCGGAATTCCGGCGGGAATGTCAATTGTTTGTGGTCGATTGTTTCCCACGCCAAATGTGGTTCTAGGTATCGCCAGTTCAGAGATATGATGACAAGCAGATACGAAGCCGCCGCGGCAAGTATCCATATCCACCAGTCCATGGCATCGAATGGGGTGTCGTTGTTATCGTTATCTGATTAATTAATGCAGAGTGGACTCGGCCATGACCGTATATGAACCCAATCATTGTCACTTCTTCCAGCCTTCTCCAGCGTAGAATTTCTTCATGTTTCTA
>JASMHR010000049.1 GCA_030750665.1 Candidatus Poseidoniaceae archaeon | reverse complement strand
TAATGGAATCACCACCATGCTCCACAATCCCTGTTTCAACCATAACCACAAGGCAGCAAACAAGAATGCCCAGAACAACAGAACCAATAGTATCTGAATCTCAATAGGTTTGGACAAAGAACGGCCCCTGATGGTATCTCGAAACAACGTGTAGCCTTCTGGTGGTTCGGTGAAACTCATTTCGTCACTCTCCCGTTTGATGTATCTTGATATGGGTTGTTATCAAGTCCCAATCCTCATGCGCATGCCAGAACCGGCCTTCATTGATTTCCTCAATTCCAGCCTTCAGATGACTCGTCTGGATGGCATCTAGTTGCGCCGACATGGTGGTCGAAACGAGGCTGCAAGGAGGTT
This sequence comes from Candidatus Poseidoniaceae archaeon, assembly GCA_030750665.1. Taxonomy (GTDB): domain Archaea; phylum Thermoplasmatota; class Poseidoniia; order Poseidoniales; family Poseidoniaceae; genus UBA226. The sequence goes on along the minus strand of JASMHR010000049.1, from coordinate 11,921 downwards.
GATGATGAACGCTATGCTATGGCAATCCGTTGTCCATCAGAGGGTAGAAATCCCGCCTCCACTATGTGGAGGCGTGGCAGACATTCAAATGCTGCCCAATAACCCAAGGTGTTTCAGGCGGCACTAGAATGGTTCAACTACCTCCCGGGCGCATCGAGGAAACTCGACGTGGTGGAGCAGATGTTCTTCAGATAATGGTCAGAGATCTGGTGGCCAGTAAAGATGATGGCTACATCCGGATTGAACGACGCCCAAAGGCTGGCCTTCCGAGAATCGGCTACATGGTTTTCAGAGATGGTCAACCTACGATGGCACTTCATGAAAGCGACATCGATCGCTCGGCCATAGAGGCATTGATGGAACTTGAAGAAGATGCGATGAGCATCGATGCGATTCTGACGTCTCATTCAGGTATTGATACTGGCCCTCTTATCGAATTGTATCCAGAAGCATTGCTCCACTTGGAGCGAATTTCAAGTCAGGACCATGAACAGGCTGTCAGTTCAGGCGTGGGTGAATGGTGGAATTCTGAAAGGCTTGAAACACTGTCATGGAAGAAAGCGACTGACCTGCCTGATTTCATTCCCTCGATGAAGGCTCCAGAACTCATCCGCAGAATGTCTGAAGCCAGATTGGTCAGGGAAGCCAGTGATGTCGATACCATGCTGATGGGAGGTTATCTGCATCTAGTCGATAGCAGCGATATCGCATCGGTGATGACTCTGGCCGGAGAATTGAACAAACGTGGCCGTCCATTGCTTTCGATTTCCCGCCAAAGAGTGGAAAAACAGGTAGGTTTCTATTCTGAAAATGATGCCACTTGCCTTTGGCTGATTGAGAGACCTACAGAAGACGAACATGTCGGACCTTCCCTTGAGAGTCTACTCAGACTCATCGAAGGTTGGCTTGAAGAATATCGCTCAGCAGTCATTCTCTTCGACGGCTTTGAATTTCTCTCTGGAACACATGGTGATGAGCGTGCTTTTGGATTCCTCAAAAGATTGGCAGATTTAGTCAGAGACAGCGACGACATCCTATTCCTTCCAGTTGTGTTGAATGCATGGGAGGAAATACTACAGCACCAAATGCGCAGAGCAACCGATCCGCTTGATTTCAAGGCGATTGAAGAGTGGCTGATCGACCCAGATGTTCTAGATGACCACCCGTTCTTGGAATTAGTGATGGATGCTGATGAATCTGCAGCCGTGGACAAGAAGATCAACGAGAAGATGGGGCTGGAAACAGCGGCACCTGTTTCTGTACCGAGTGAAAGCTCTGCAACCGAATCCAGTGTTGAACAAAGTAACCAAGGTTCACTTGGAGAATTGATGCAAGGATGGGCACGAGAATCTACTTTGGGTGGAGAGGATGAAGATAAGATATCTACTGCTGAATGGGTCCCGACCTTCCATTCGGGAGACACCGGAGAGATGATTGAAACCTTGGAACCACTGGATGTCTCTGTTATTGAACCTTCAACTCCTACAGAAGTACAGGACCTTGAAACAATACGAGGTCCGCGCCCTGCATTACGAGCTCGAAAAAGAAGAGTGAAGCAAAATATCTCAAACAATGACATCACCGCCACTGATGGACTGAATGCCGCAGCAGCCATTGGCAAGGTCATCGAAAAGGAGCTGCCCGAGGGGGTCAGCCAGATGGAAAGAAAATCATCTGAACTTGGAGATGCCAGCAATAATGCAAACGAAGTTGCAGGCACTCTACCCATTCCATCCAGAGAATCGAAAAATGCTCAAGAGGCACTCGAACGCGGCAGTGGAAACGCTTTGGAAAGAATCGTGAAGAGTGAACTCCCCGAGGCCAGTGGCGATGTTGATTCACGCAGGAATCTGAATTCATGGGGCCAAGCAACAGAACAGGATCGAGCCAAACATATCGCTGATTGGCCGGAATCCACACAACTGGACCAAAAAGCATCAACCGCTTTGAAAGCAGCAACTGATGCAGCAATCAATCCGGTTCACTTCCAGAAGAAAGAGGGTGAGGAAGTAATCAGCCCCATGGCTGCACGACCAGGAATGAATGTCAAGAATGAAGTCAAAGGTGCCAAAAGCCTCAGTGAAAAGGAACAGAAATCCAGTGACCCCGTTTCCGTCGAAAGACGTCTGCGAGAAAAGGAGATGAAGGCCTACCGTGAATGGAAGCTTGAAGGGCGCATTAATCCAGATAATGTTAATTCGGAGGAGAACTGATGGCAAGCGGTGGCAGCAGTAGCCTGAAAGTGGCTCTTGACAAGGCCCTTGAAAGTCTCGGCGAAGGTAGATTCCAAAGCCTGATGGGTGAACTCAAGAAATCTCCTCCTCGGCAAAGGCGTGCCTCGTTACTGGAATCTGCAAGACCTGCTGAACGTAATGCGTCGGACGCTATTGCCAATCGTGTCTTAGGTGTAAAGAGTGAAGTTGAATGGCGAGAAGTAGACCTGACACCGGACCTGAAAACCTCCGGAGAACATAGACTCGATGATATTGTCAGCGAGCGATTTGAAGCCATGCGCAAGAAAAGTGATTGGCTTGATACTCCAAGTGGAGACCATGCTGATGAAGGCATGTCAGGAGAAGCGATGCTGGGCTTCGACGAGGATGGTACACCCGTATGGCGAAAGGTGCTGGAAGAACACAGGACTCGCCTGATGGCTCTTGAGCCTGATATCATGAGAACCAACACCATTGGAAGAAGTAATCCCGTAGTGGTTGAATCAGGACCTGATTGGCCTGCTGAACTACCTGCTGGAAGCCCCTATTCATTCAATAATTTCCATGTATGCCCAGAGAATCTGCGTGCTGCTCGAGCCGTTGACACTATTCTAGACGAGCCTGGAAGCCGCTGGAATCCACTATTGATTCAAGGGCCTGATGGCGTTGGCAAGAGCCACCTTCTGTGGGCATGTGGTCTGCAGATGGCTAGACAGTGTCCTGGAAAAACGGTAAGACTTCTTTCCAGTGCTCAGCTCAGAGATGGCCGTCCGAATGGATGGGAAAGAACGATTGCCTCGGCTTCACTGATATTGATTGATGATCTTCATCACTTTTTCGACGACCCTGAGGCCATGCAAATACTTGGGGAAGTAGTAGACTATGCCATCAACGCAGGTACACAGATAGTCATCAGCAGTGATGATTTGGATCTATCAACAGTCACTTCAAACAGATTGACTCAGGTTCTTGATGGTGCCAGAGTAGCAACTCTGAGGAAGCCTGGACTTGCATCTAGAATGACATTCCTCAGAGAAAGGTCTGCAGTACGTAGACTTCTGTTGGATGATACTAGGTTAGCGGCCATAGAAGAAGAGAGTCTAGGGGGGTGGAGAAGTCTATCTCAATCCCTTGAAGTGGTTGCTGAGGCCATGGAGAGAGGTGCAAGTCTAGACGAATTGATGGATATTCCTCGGATTCTGAATGGTGAAGACATCAATCTCGCTGAAGAAAGTAATTTCGAAAGACCTGACGTTGCAGCAGTGGCAAAGGAGTTGGTGCAAGACGCTATTGAACATGTCACCCATCGCCCTCTAGAGGTTGATATCGAACTGGAATCCCCTCCTGTCAACCTACCTCCTGATGACTATGAAGTCCCTGATTTGATTCCAGCAGATGGTAAGACTGCAGTTGATAATCTGGTCGACAGACATCTTGGAGAAGAGATGGAGCGAATGGCACAGCCAGTTCACCATGCAATCTCTGTTGATGACCGCGATAAACATCTGATTCATGAAAGGCAAAAGCCAAGCAGTGATGATCTGATAAGAGTAAAAAGAGAATTATCGAAAGTAGATGACATCATAGAAGGGGCCTTCGATAGGGCGACTGAAAACGTGGTCAACGAGACCGAAGTGCTTAGCATATTGCTGGACGAATTACAATCACTCTCTGAAAAGATGGTCGATGCAAAGGCCAGAGATTTAATCAGACTCGTTGAACGGCTTTATGAAATTGAGATGAAACTTCATCAGGTTGACCCGGTCAGATGGCCGGTACCTGAAATGCCCAAGAGTAGACGCTCCGTCAGAAGAAAAGAGCCTGAGCCTGAGCCTGAGGCCATCTGGGAGAATCCACAATCAGGCAATGTCTCTGTTGCCAGACTGAGGACTCTGACAGTACTTGCTCCAATGGAGGAAGAGTGAGTGCCCGTTGAAAGCAGTGGCGATGAATGGTGGAAAGATGGCATCCCATTCACCTGCTTACCAGACTGTGGAAGATGCTGCAATGAGCCAAATGGGATTGTTCATCTATCGATAGAGGATGCAGAATGCTTGGCTGAATATTTCGGTATTTCTGTCGAACGGTGGTTACAACGAGACTGCCGCAGAAGGGGTGATGGCAAGTGGGTTCTCAATAGCCGACCTGTTGATGGTATCTGCATCTATCTGGATGAGGACATGAAATGTAGTATCTATTCATCCAAACCCACTCAATGCTCAGCATTTCCTTGGTGGAACGAAAACTTGAGAAGTGAACGCTCATGGAGGAAAGTCGTGAGAAACTGCCCTGGATTGTCAGTGGAGAACGCACCGAACGTGAATGCTGAGATAATCCAGAAGTGGATTGATGCCGATAGGAATGCATCACTAGGTTTCAGGAAATATCAGAAATCAAATGGATTGTGAAAACCACTCTCATTCTGCTGTTGAACCTGCTGCCCCTGTTGGAGTTGTTGCTGTTGCATACCCACCTCTTGGATAGCAGATTCGGGTAGAGGGTTCTGTTGAGCAAAACCTGTGGAGTAATCTGCCGGCTCATCCCATATCGATGAATCCAACATTGCTGCCATTCTTGGACTACTGGCGGCGGAATCAGTACCGCCATTGAGAATCTTGACCAAGAACAGAGACAACACAAGAAAGAATACAATGAATGCCATATCAAGTCCCTTGAAGTATGGCACTGTCTGCTCGGCAGGGCTCTTCACTGCGGCCACACAATCAGTCTGAGTGAACTCCACGAGGTCGACATATCCGGACTCTGTGATTTCATTTGGACACATAGGATCTGTGAAGGCCGGTGGCAAACCTGCAATTGAGTTAATCAGAAAGACAAGCATCAACAATATCGACAGAATCAGCAGTGGCGAAACTATCAGAACTCGGCGCAGACCCATCTCCAACATTTGACTCTGGAGTTTCCTCATCAATAATTCTTGCATTTATCGTTGCAATGTAATAATTACCTGATATTCAGTTCTGCAGCAATATACACTTGATGTATAACAGCACACCATACTCTCAACGATTGCAATAGAATCGCTCCATCAGGCGCCGAACTTATACCGGATGCACAGGTCGCCTTCATCGAAGGCGAAAAAATGAGTGGTGAAGAGAGTAGTGAAGACGTACTTTTGAATCTGACTCAGGCCCACCTCGACATTGGAATGCGAGGAATTCCAGTCGGTACTTGTCGTACCAGTTCAGTCAGTACTGATGGCGGGGTTCATTACGTGGGCTATCCAATCGCTGAAATCGCTGAAATGGATCCAGAGGATATAGTATTCTTGCTATTCAATAAGAGACTACCCAAACCTCAGGAAGCAGTGGATTTCAGAGCAGATCTTTTTGCACGGGCCACTATTCCCGACGGGGCGCTTGAAGTTCTAGAGAATCTGCCCAAAGAAGGACATCCAATGGATTGGTTGTCAATCGGAATTCATACTATTGGTATGTTGGAAAAGACGAATGATTGGAAAGAGGATGCCCTCAACCTTATCGCCAGAATGCCATGGTTAATGGCAGCAATATTCAGAATCAGAGGAGGTCGCAGTGGGCCTGTCCCTGTTGTGGACCCACACATTGGAATGGCAGAGGCATTCGTTGCAATGTTAGAGCCCGCTGCCGAACAGGTTGCAGGGATGGTCAAGGTATTGCGAACATTCCTGGTCCTACACATGGACCATGGAGGTGGAAACCTCTCAACATTCACGGGCAAAGCAGTAGCCAGTGGACATGCTGACCTCTATTCATCAATGGCAGCAGCAATGAATGCTCTATCTGGACCGCTACATGGTAGAGCCAACCAATCATGTCTGGAATTCGTCATGCGCATTGGTACTGATGACCCCCTTGAGGTCGAGAAATTCGTACGCAATGAATTGGCAGAAAAGAGACCAGTTTTCGGCTTTGGACACGCCGTTCTTAGAGTCGAAGACCCACGCGCCACCTTCCAATTCGCACTGGGCGAAAGGGTATGCCCGAATGACGCGAATTTTCGCATCATCAGAACTCTGAGGGAAGTTGCACCAAGAGTCTTGGCGGAGAACCCCCGCATCAGCAATCCAAATGCCAATGTCGACATTGCATCAGGAACCCTGCTTCATCATGTAGGTTTTCACAAACCCGACTATTACACCACTTTCTTCGGCTGGGCACGTGTTGTTGGGATAGGGGCCCAGATAATTGATGAAAGGACAGTTGCAAGAAATGGCAAGGGAGTTCCTATCTACCGGCCAAAATACATCGCAGTTGAGCAAGACAGAGATTGAAGTCACTTCCCATATCATCCTGTCTTTCCACAACCCCTGTGTCCTAACACTCTGACTGCTTGCCATGGTGAAGTGGTTGGAGAACAGGCTGAAACAATATCTGCCACAGAACCCTTCCAATACCACTTCTTTCTCCATTTCTCAATCAATTCCGTTCTTTGAGAAACTGACGATTCATGCCAAGGAACTCCATCATCCATCATAGTTGCAGGTCTTGTTCGCCTTGGCATGCCATTTGGTAACTTTGTGAAGGAAGGGTCAGCATTGTCAGTCAAGGGGGACATTCCCGCTTCTAGGAGTAGCGACTCATGGCGGTCCTCTACCTGCCAAACAACTACTGGGTCTCCTGCTCGATAGTTGTTGAATCGCTCTAATCCCTTCCCACTCAGGCCTACTGAACGACCTAACGGAAGATGTCTGGTCCAACCTTCAAGATACTCCATGGCAATCGGTATCAATGGAGCCCCATCTTTACGCTGCCTTTTGATCAGTCGCTTCAATGGGTTTGCGATGAACTTTGGGAAGGTGATGGCTTTCTGTAGCCTGCTGGAACCAAAAGGGGGAACGACCGGACGTAAGGAAACAGCGTTCCATCCACCTCCAAGACTCCGGTTCAACTTGCCAATCGAGTCATGGAATGAATAGAATATCACATTGTTTTTCTCGACTCCTGACTCTTCCAGTTTCTGCATACTGTATTTCATCATCTTTCGCAGATGCTCTCTTCGGGTACCTGGAGACATCCAACCGCCACCTGCTTTTGATGCGGGATGGGGTATCTTCAATTCGAGACATACGAACCGAGATTCCTGTAACCAACATTCCATGAAACCACTATCGGAAAGAAGATTATCAAACGAATCGAAACCAAATTCGCAGACTTGTTCAAGAGTACAATCCTCTACATATTTGGGCAAGCCAACTTTCTTCGCTGCTGGAACGGAAAGTGTGCGGTCATGATGTAGTACCAACTCCCCATCTCTGGTCAGTCTGATATCGAATTCAACACCATCAAATCTCTCTATACCTTCTCGCAGCGAGGCGATGGAATTCTCTTTCGGTTGATTCCAACTCAACGGCTCACCCGTTAGTCCGCAAAGTACCTACTTTTGAACTTCAAGCCGGACAGATGGCGCACCATGATGAAATGAGACAGTTCTTGGAACATGAAAGAGGCCATGATTAACAATACAATGGAGCCAACATCAAGGACTGAATGAGAGTTTGCCTCTTGTCGACTGCTGTTGAAAAATCTTGAATCAAGATAGCATTCTATCAAACAATAGTGCCAATTCAAAGAGTATCAACATCGGTGCTGCCACCAGAAGCATTGACAACGGATCTGGAGGAGACAGCAAGGCACCGAGTACTACTGCCGAAAACCACACATGACGGCGATGAGAACTGATCACAGCACGTTCAACTGCTCCACTCCTGATGAGCACCAATGTGACCAATGGAGTCTGGAAGGCTATCAATCCTGCAAAGCAAAGATTGAGAATGAATCCGATGAATGATGACAACCTCCATGTCGTATCCAATCCTGATGCCGCCGCATCCTTTGCCAGATATTCCAACACCAAAGGTACAATCACCGACAGTGTCCACCATTGAGAGATGATTATCAACAACAATGCAGATGCGAAACTGAGAACGAATGCGGGCCCTGGACTTGGAATTTGCAACCCTGCCTCATCGATTCGTTGCTTGACTGCGGGATGCCTGAGCCCATGAAACAGCACATCGACCAACAACAACATGAATGCAAATGAAAGACCTGCATAAGCGGAAATCCTCAACTTCAGTGCCAGCAATTCAATTGGAGATAGCACGACCACCTCGGTACCCGAAGGAACGAAACCAGAACCATCAACAAGCCACGAAATTAGGGAACCTGCAAATGGAAATGCCATCAAGAAACCAAGAATGAACAACACTAACAAGGCGAGTGCCCGTTTCCGCAGATGTATTCTCAAAGAGGATAATATCTGGCCGCCTGGAGAATCCATCAAGGCGCGTGTAGACTCCTCGAGTAGGGCATCCGCGCGGTCCTCCATGAATGGTGGCGGCATCAAGTTCCACAATAAGCCGCCGCAGACCCAGCATCAATCATCGAGATTCGGAAGAGCTGGTAATCCCGGCAAGGTAGGAAGACTGGGCATTGAGAGGGCTTCTTCTTCAACATCAACATCCAGTTCATCCAAAGAAGGTAATGCTGGCGGCTCTGGAGCCACCTCGATAGGGGCATCCACAATAGCGTCAGGAGGCACCCCTGGTTTTGTTCCAGAAGAGAACACTTCCATCCCACCGCTGATTGAACGATTTTCAAACTCTTGAGCAAACTCTGATTCATCGTCGCCAGAATCCGAACCAGATGGCAGTGGAATCTGATTGAATTGACCAGATGTGGATTGTGCGTGGTCTCCTTCAGGCAATGGAATGCCAGAGCCTTCAGCCTCCAATTCAACGATTCCTTCCACTTTCGGTCGCTCGCTGACTATTCTTGCAGCACCTTCACCGAACTCGCCCTTGGACAAGGCTCCAATGGCTCCGCTCACCTCCTCATTACTCTGTGTTGCCATCTCGCCAACAATTCCTGCAACTATTGAGGCAGTGGTTGGGTTGACCGAAGAGCCTTCACTTGCTACAGATATCGAAAGACCCTCTATCTCTTCCCTCATACTGGATTCATTCATCGCATCTGGAACCGACATCTGTGGACGCAAACGATTGCCCCACCATGAGGTGACAAAACCGCTGGCTGAAATGAGCAATAAGGCCCAGTCTTGGCTGCTGTAAACATGTTTACTCCCCCAGATGGGTTGTGAACTGCCACTGCTGAAAATATCAAGAATGAATGGTAAGCCGTAGAATTTCTCTCCTAGATGCCCTGGCCAAGGAGCAAAGTGAATGTTCAGTAGAGTGAACATCAGAAAAGAAGAACCTACCCAAAGGCCGAAAAATGCTGCCCTAGGATGGCGGCGTTCACCCTGCACCATGAAACAACACCAGCAACATCCCTTCATCAAGCCTCGCACTGCAATAATTCGCCGAGGAACTCAATATTGTTCAGCAGAAGAGACCGTATTTGTCATCAGCATGGCTATGGTCATGGGCCCCACACCTCCGGGAACTGGTGAAAGCATAGATGCTTTCTCGGACACCTCTGGATCCACATCTCCCGCCAAGGACCAGCCCCTCTCCTTATTGGAATCAGGAATTCTGTTAACTCCAACATCAATGACCACTGCGCCACTTTTCACCCAATCTGACTTGACCAAACCTGGACTGCCGACTGCAGCGACCAAGATATCTGCATCTCGACATATGGAAGCGATATCCTCGGTCTTGCTGTGCACTATACTGACTGTGGCATCACAACCTCGTGCAGCCAACATCAATGATAGAGGCATGCCCACTACTCTACTGCGGCCGATGACCACCGCTCTCGCTCCTGCCAGTTTTGCCCCAGCCCATTCCAACATCCGAATAATACCTGATGGAGTGCATGGAAGCAATCCATCTGTCCTGCCTTGAACCAATCTTCCCAGATTATGTGGATGGAATCCATCAACATCCTTACTCGGGTCAACCAACTCTGTCAACCCAATCTCATCCATTCCCGATGGTAATGGAGATTGTATCAAAATTCCATGGACATCAATATCAGCATTCAAAGTTTGAACCAGTTTGATAAGTTCTTCTTTGCCAACATCTGAAACCAATGAATACTTGGTTGACTTGATTCCAAGCCGTTCACAGGCAGATTGTTTGGCAGAGACATAGACCTTGCTAGCAGGGTCTTCTCCTACGATAATAACCGCAAGATGTGGCTCCACTCCCTTGGTTTTGAGTGCCATGATCCGCGCCGCAAGTGTAGATTCAACTTCTGCTGCACATGCTCTGCCATCGAGACGCTCTGCTACCATCTCCTTCGCCGAAGAATGCGACCTGAATACGACTATTGACCCTGCCGCAACTCCGGTTCATTCAAAAACGGCCCACACTGCGACGAGATAACGCCTGTGTAGCATAGCTGGTAGTGCGGCGGATTTGTAATCCGCAGGCCGAGGGTTCGAGTCCCTCCGCAGGCTCCTTACGCCTCCTTCGGAGGCGCAACAAACAATCCTTACATTGATATGCTTCAATATTGCCCCAAATCACATAGAGGCTTGACCATGCGTGTTAGACTATTGATTGGAATATTGTTCTTAGCAACAGCATTCTCCCCACTTATAGCAAATGAAATCACTCCAATGTTCGATGAAGCATTCGAATTGGAATACTCAGAAGAACCTTATATTTCGGAGGAACAGTACACCGAATTACCTAATGTCAGGATAGTAGATTCTGCTGGCGGACGAACACCATGCCCAACGATACAATCTGACGCTGGAGTTGCCGGAGATGCTGGAAACACTTCCAACACATCCAGACCTCTAGGACAGAACCCGACAACCAGCAAGACCGGCTGCATGGATGCAATAGATACTTCGGACTGGTATTCATTCTCTTACACCTCAGGCAAAGACATCGATGTCGAACTGGTAGTTCCAGCAAGCATGGATTTCGATCTTTATCTGTGGGATGAGGCTACCCAGTCATTTGAGGATTATTCAGAATACAATGACCCATTGGAGAAAGTGACCAGCATCGGTAGTTCGATATCTGGAGTTGCTGGAACATACTATCTGCGTCTTCATCAATGGTCTGGCGATGGAACTTACACCTTGAGGACATGGACCAATGACTCACCACCAACACCTGATTTGATCGCCACCTCTGTTCTTGCTCCAGCACGTGCCAATGCTAGTGATACAGTGAGTGTGACCTACACGATTGACAATATTGGAGATGCCAACAGTTCTTCTTTCGATGTCGCTTTCATCCTCTCTGAAGATGACGCATATGATTGGACTGACACATTGCTTTCTCATTCAGAGACTCATTCCAACATCGCATCCAACGGCAGTTTGACCCATACCGCCAACGTCACTCTTCCTTCGAATCTGGGTGATGGCTCATATCACTGGATAATCTGGCCCGATGGATACGGAAATGTCACCGAAGGAAATGAATCGAATAATTACATGGCCAGTCCCGACAAGATGACAATTGGGATGGCCTGTGAGGATTTGCACAGCAATGGCCAGGATGATGCTGGTCTGAGCGATGATGCACCTGCCAACTGGTCAAACGTCACAGTGGTCACTGGCGACAATTACACTGGCACCTTGAATGGCTGCATGGACGGAGGTGATGGCAGCGATAACTTACGTTTCGATGTTCCCTATGGATACAACATATTCGCCAGAATGACCACCACTGGAAGTGACAGAAACTATCTTGATCTCCATTCATTCAATGGCTCATACGTGGATTGGGATGTGTCATTCAACACCACCGTAAAGGAGATCACTTCCGAAGGCTCGACT
>JASMHR010000048.1 GCA_030750665.1 Candidatus Poseidoniaceae archaeon | reverse complement strand
TTGATTCAACCACCGGACAGATCGTTTCTGTACTTCTTGGTGTACTCGCCTTTGCAGGAAGGATGGTCCTCGCTCGTGGTCAGCGAGCCAAGAACAAGCGAGTGCGTAAGTTCTCCAATCGAATCCGAAATGCAGAGACCATCGGTCGGCTGAAGATCATCGAGCAGGATGTTGAGAAGGCCAATGACAAGAATAGGTTGCCACGTGGCGGATTTGGAGATTTGATGGAACAAATCGAAACGAGGATGGAGAAACTTGGTTTCGACGGCCAACCTGAGGATGGAGGCACATCCGGAGACTGGAGTTCTGATGATGGTCAGGATGAATGGCAGGATGATTTCCAGCAGGCAGCCGACATGATGTGGGATGCAAAGGACATGATGGCGGATGCAAAGGAAGAGGCAGCGATGGCCCGTCAAGCCATTGAGGATATGCAGCAGCAGATGGGATTGGACAGTCGCTACGACAGTGCTCCAGAAGTGGAGAAGAAGCGATATGAGAGGTCTGGACTCAAATTATCTGATAGTGCCAAGTCGGCAGGTCCTTCACTCCCTTCAGCCAAATATGGTCAAGGGGGAAGCGGATCTGATGATAACCTGATTTCTTCGATTCTGTCCAAGAATATTGCTCCCAAAGACCCATGCCACTGTGGCAGCAAGAAATTGTACAAGGATTGCCATATGAAGAAAGATAGAGCAAGGAGAGAAAGGAAGCGTTGATACTACACCTCAATGAGGTAGAAGTTGATTCAAACTGGATCTTTGTCATCATCAAAGGAGATGCGTAGTTTCTCCAATAATGAATCAGCATGTCCAAGTTTCGAGCGAGCCCTGATCAGGTCCTCATTTGCATCTGCCACCGATTCACCGATTTGCAATTCCTCCTTCGCTTCCTCGGTTTCATCGTAGGCATCCACTTGCTTGAATTGTCGAACCACTGTTCGCAACTCTGCAACAACCGCATCGATTTCGGTCTCGGACAAGGATACTCCAGAAGGCAGAGGAGGGACATCCTTTGGGGAGAGGAATCCTAACTCCACTCCAACAATCCCTCCGCAGGCAACTACGCGTGGGCGAAGTTCGGGAGTATTGATCACATATCCTCTGCTCTCAAGGAAGCGTACCAGTAACGCCTGAGAACTTGGACCGTAATCTCCCTCATGCTTGCGCAGAATGGATTCAACGACCTGTTCGAATGCTGCGATGTTTCTCTCTAATCTATCAAGAGTCTTCTGTGAGGAATTGGAGAAGTGTACTGCTCCGTGTTGAAGAACTCGAATCAATCTTTCACGCCGTGCTGCTTTTGGGTCCACCGAAGCCGCTTGTGCTGCCAGGCTAACGTGAAGGTCGAACAGTCCATGCAGTCTACCGCTGATGGAAGCCAAGCGTAGATCCAAGTCGTGCTCTCTAGCCAGCCTTTCAAAGGCCATGCGAGCCTGAACATGGTCTTCGCCGGCCGCTTCAAGTATGGTTTCCAGTCCAACAACCAATTGCGCTCTGACCTTCTCAAAACGGCGAAGAGCCTCTCTTTCTCTCCAAGAACCGGGACCGATGTGGAATGCCGCCCGTTCTTCTTCGACCTGACGAGTAATCTCAGCCAACCTAGCAATCACCCTTGCTCTGACTGGTGCTAGAGTGACCTGTAGTCCAGACGCTGCCAAACTATCGAGGAATGATTCGACATCTTCAGCATCGCTTGAATCGCTGATCAACAGGAAGTCACGCAGAGCCGAATCGAGTTCGGGCATTCTTTGTTCAAGTTCAAGAATTGCCTGTTCGCTACCCATATCCTCAGCACTTGAAATCTCGCTGGTCAGGTCAACTTCGGTGATGTGCCATCTATCCCTTGCAGTTGCCATCCATTCAGCAATAGTCTGCGAAAGGCGAGCATCATCGATGGGCATTCCACTGGCACTAAGTTGGGCCCTGAAAGAAGCCTCCTCCTCGAAACTCCAATTGCCTTCATGCCGAGACACGAAGCGTTCAATCTCAGTTCTCAGAGCGAGTTGGCGTTCTGGAGACATCTCATCTCTCAATACTGCAGGCAATGGTGTTGAAGGCAGAGACATTGGAGCACTGAATGCAGGCTCCGGTTCGGGAATAGGTTCCAATGGTGGTAATTCGATGGTCGGCTCAATTTCAAGAACGGCTTCAATGAGTAACTCATCTGGGCCAATCGTTTCTTCTTCTTCTATGGCCTCAGGTTCAGATTGAGGAATGATTTCTACATTTTCACTAGGGGGTGCAGGAGGTACAGGTACTGAAGGAGTGGAAGAGCGCGGTCGCCTCAGGCTCTTCTTCACTTTCCCCCAACCCTTCTCCTGAGAAGCTAATACGCCGGCTACACGACCAAGAAGTTGTGACTTGCTTCCTGAGCGAGCCAAGTTGAGATGGACACACAAATCGTGCAGGTCCTCTCTAGTCAATGAGTCCAACATATCAGCATTCAATTGCTTTGGGTCCTTGTTAAGATGTAGCCAAAGTCGTTGTTTTTTGTCCTTGATGGAACCTGAGCGCTTGATTCCAAAGGTTGCGAGTATTGGTCCAAGGTCGTCGTTCGATAGTTTCTGGATGCCTTCCCATGAAAGTTCCCACCCTGAAAGACATTGGTGTTTAATCAGCGAAGCACGCAACTGCTCAACATTCCCAGTCTTCGGAAGTCCTATTTTAGAAGCCATCTCGCGCAGGTCATCCAACCTTGCTCGATAGAGCCCTATGAGCAATTCTTCCTGTGCGCTCATTCATTCACCATCCGCATTCCCTACTTGCTGCACTCAAGTATCTTACCATTGTTCTCCGGCCCTACGGGCCGATTAACGCACCCCTTCAAAGAACCCATCAACGTCTGAAATACAACCATTGTCAAAGCGTTTGCGACACTTTGAAGCCCATGTGCAGCAGGGTACTCTCCAAGGGGGATGTCGAATGGGTCGAAATGTGAAGGATGCCAAAGCCAATCTGCGTAATCTCACCACCAAGGAAGAACAACTCTTCCAGAATATGTCGCAAGAAGTAAAACGTCTAGAGGTACAATTGCGCACTTCTATTGAAGAAAGATCTGAGAGTATAGAACAGACTCTCAAGGATTTGGCAAAGGCCAAGGATGCCATCAATGCAGGTCTTAACAGTGCACGCAAGAATTTTGAGAGATTGAAGCGAATATTGGGTAAGAGCAAGGCTGATGAAAAAGCATCCAAGGCGGTAAGGGACGTTGCCAAGAAATTGGGCGAAGTCAGAAACACTTACTTGCAGTTCAGACGACGTGCTGAAGAAGCATTGAACAAGCCTCCTACCTCAGTTGATATGGTGGAGGAATTCGTGCAGAATGTCATACGAACAGCCTCTGTTTGGGAGGATGAGGCGCGCAGCATTGAAGGAGGATTCGCCAGTTCTGTGGATTTCAGTATGCCTGCGGAATTCGCAGCGCTCGAGTCACTGGTCAAGGGCGGGGGATATGAGGTGCTGTTGGCCGGAAGTGACCGCGACCCAGAGGCAGTCAAGGAATTCAACGATGAATTAGAAGTCTTGATGAATCCCGAAGAGAAAGATGAAGATTGAAGATTCCAAAGTTTCTGGAACAACATCTATTTTGATTTCAAGACCATTTGAAGAATTGTGACTTTGTTTCTGGATTCTCGGGGTCAACATATTGTTCAGAGACCACTTCCATGAGATTCTTCCATTCAACAATCATTCTGATGCTTTCCTCATATGCAAAATCAAGAGGAGCGGTTCTTTCCAAGCCTACGGTTCTCCAGCCATTGGCAGATACAGTTTCCATCCTGATTTCAATTCTGGTTCCACCAGTCATCACACGGCCTTCAATATCAAGTAATGATTCTTGAAGTGGCAGGTCTTCATTCTGTTCGGCTTCTCTTAGAATGGCACCGACTCCTCTCTGTTCAGCATGGATGGCTATCAGGTTTCGATTCTCATGAGAGATTCCATCCCATAGATTGTATTCGGTTTTCAGAGCAGATTTCGAAACGCGGTCATGCATCTCGGTCAATTGTCCACTTGGAAATCCAGTCCTGCTCAGCAGTAGTGTGAATCCAGAGAAGGTAGGGGGAATGAAATGGGCTCGGTCGCGTTGGTTTCGCTGCATTCCAAGTGTATGTCTACGGTTTCTAATACCAGCCATCTCCCAACGCCCTCGATCGATGATGAATGCATCGATATCTCCTTTGGCGAGAAGTTCTGACATCCATGGAACCAGTCCGCCCCATGTATCATCTTCTGGAGTGCCAAACTTCTCTATTGCATCCTCGACAGACATGGTATGGGCGTCTCTACGCGCTCGCCTCATCTGTCGACGGACAAGTCTGTGTGGACAGATGATGATGGACCTACGCGGCAAGTATTCTGGTTTATCGTCGCTGATCAACACCCATGTCGACTCGCGGCGTGGTAGTACTGCTGCAATATCGAGACCAGTCTTGTCTTCCATATTGGCCCATTCCAAACCTGACACCAGGATGATGTCGGCCTCGGCCTTCTCCAATGCTACCATTGCAGCATCCATATCAGGAACCTCAAGTTCCTCTAGAATCAGTTCACTTCCTTTGTCCTTCAGAGTAGTCTTGCGGCGTAGATAATGGTCGACTGTTCCTGAACCGTCCTCTGGTCGAAGTGCTACGCGAAAGACCCCTTCCTGCATACTATCGACCTCGGCAGACCGAAGCCCGCGAAGTGACGGCGCCAGCCACCCGTTGATATATCCGACCCCCTAGTCAACACGAGGCTGATGACCGACGCTTTGTATTTTGAAGACAAGATGCAGTCCTGTAAGGCCCTCATCGAGGCGGAACTCGAGGCTCTGCTGGAGCGTGCAGTCATACGAGATGGCGAAGTGGCTGAACTTGCATCTGCAATGGTATTTGCAGGTGGAAAAAGGGCTAGGCCAATCCTGATTCTGTTGGCATATGAGTTATCAGGAGGAATTGATTTCAATGAGGTCATGCCAATGGCTCTTGCTTTCGAATTGATACATACCGCTACTCTGATTCATGATGATATTCATGATGCTGCGAAGTATCGACGTGGGATTCAGACCATTCATGACAAGCATGGTCTAGCAAAGGCAATAATCGCTGGCGATTGGCTATTTGTTCAAGGATTTGCACTTGGAGGTAGATATGGCGATGAATTGATAGATCTCGTTGCTTATTGCTGTGGTGAAATCGCAACTGCAGAATTGAAGCAATTATCTCACATCTCAGACCTTGCCACCACTCCTGAGGATTATGAAGAAGTGGTCAGAGGCAAGACAGCAGGTCCTTTTGCAGTGGGTTGTGAAATAGCAGGCCTCATCGCTGGTTGCGATAAAGAGGATGCAGCCGCACTCGGCCGTTTCGGCCTACAACTCGGAATTGTCTTCCAATTGGTTGATGACTTGCTCGACCTACTTGGCGATGCGAGATTGGGCAAACCTAGAGGTGCCGATGTGCTTGAAGGTAAGATGACACTTCCACTGATTCATGGATTGACAATGTTGCACGGAGATGCCAGACTACGGTTGGCTGAGGTGATAGACGGATTCAATGAAGGGTCTTGGGAGGAATTGATTGAACTACTCGAACAAGCAGGGAGCATCGAATATTCCAAGGCTCTGATCAGGACTCATATGGAAAGGGGCCTTGAGGAGTTGGATAGGTTTGTTGATAGTGAAGCCAAGCGTGTTGTCATCAGTCTAGCACAACAGCTGATGGATAGAGAGATTTGAATCGGGGATAGAGCAATGGTTTCCAAAGATATTGAACATCATCAGGTTTTGGTCATCGGTGCTGGCCCTGGGGGTAGTACCACGGCGCAGCGACTTGCTGAACAGGGTATTGATGCTGTAGTCCTTGAGAAACGACAGGTCGTTGGAAATCCAGCACAGTGCGGTGAATGTGTTGCGGAATGGGGTGAGGTTGTTGGGACTTTTCCAAAGGTGAAACAAGACCCATGGTTAGAGGAACATTTCGACTTCCCCGAACGTGTAAAACTCCACAGCCTTGAATGGATGCGTGTATTCGCTCCTAGTGGCAAATCATGGGGCTTTGAACTCGATGCCTTTGCTGCCCACAGACTGCAGTTTGATGGAATGCTGGCCGATAGAGCGGTGGATGCAGGTGCAGATATTCGTACAGACACAGCATTGACCAATATCGTGACCGGTCGCAAGGATGGCAAGGACCTCTATGTCACCGACAATGGAAGGTACACTGCTGATGTGGTCATTGATGCAAGCGGTTCATTGGCCCATGTCGCTCGTTTGCGGGGCGGATTCCAAGGCGGTGACCAAGTTCCAACGATTTACGCTCAGGCTTCTGGCGATATGCCAGATTCGTTCGATATCTTTCTTGGGGCAGTCGCTCCAAAGGGATATGCTTGGATCATTCCCAAGGGAAAGAATCTCGCCAATGTTGGATTGGGAGTCAAGGCTGGGACTCTCAAAGGAACACTGAAAGGGCATCTCCAGAGATTCTGCGATGAATTGGATCTGACGATTCATTCTTGGGGCGGTGGTTGGATTCCAATGGATGGCCCAGTCAAACGTTTGGTCAATGACAATGTTCTGGCGGTTGGCGATGCAGCAGGTCTGGTGATGGCTTCCAATGGAGGCGGAATCGCTCAAGCAATGATGTCGGGGTACTATGCGGCAGAAGCAACGATATCTCACTTCAATGATGGAAAGCCATTGCAATCTTATCATCAAAGAGTGATGGATGTCATGCGTAAACCACTCAATATCAGCCTCCGGACCAAGCGTCTGGCATATCTCTTTTTGAGCCACAACTGGAGTACCGAGATGGCTTTGCGTTTTCTTGGTCCTATTGGCGGCATACAGCGAGCGGTCGAATGTCATCGCCCCACCTGGGTGATTTAACCCTGAAATGTGGAATATTCTGAGCAGGGCAACTTTGACTTGCTAGTCCGCAATCCCAAACCATGACACGAGCCGCTCTCAACCGTGAAAACAAGTCCCAAAGACTGAATGTAAGTGAAAACCGACAAATCGCACTAGGTGCGATTTCAGTAATGATGCTGATGTTGTTGGCAAGCCTTGTGCCGATGTTAGGAATCAATATGTCTGGGCCTCCTACGGAGTCCCTTGAAGAAATCGTTGAGACTCAATCCACCTCGGGTTCTGGTTCCGAGATTGACCAATCGGTCGGCGGCAAACACATGGGCACAGGTGAATACTGGCAGAGGAATACCCACGATATCACTGCGAATGATTGGGATGGAGATGGATTGGCTAACAATGTCGATAGATTCCCAACAGATTTCGCAAGGCCTGCTCAGGCCATGGCCGACAGGATTCAATGTTCTGATGATGGCAAATTACCATGTTTCGATAATGTCGGATATTCGATGTCGAGTGACCCAATCGTCGAATTCAGTGATCAAACTTTCCCCTTCGGCTCAATGTGGGCCGATATCGATGGCGATGGAGACCATGACATGAGCATCAGTTCTGGAAGTAAATTGAACCTGTTTTTCAATGAGAACGGACAGATTCCGGATGAGTCCACCTCCAATTTCAATGCTGGAGATTTCATATTTTCTTTTGATTGGGCAGACATGGATTCAGACGGGGACCTTGACCTATTGGTAGGTAATTTCCCTGAGGTCAATCTCAACACCCTTGAGGTTGATGATACCGGCGGACATAACCGAGTCTACATCAATAATGGAAATGGGCTCGACACAGTACCGGTCTGGGCTAACAATGCAAGTGGAATGTTGACCTCTACAGTTGCTTGGGCGGACATGAATGGAGATGGTTTGCTCGACGCATTCTTTGGAAACCGCAACTGGTTCGATGAAGAGAATCCAAGCATCAACGACCCTGGAATGAAGAACCACATCTATCTCAATGATGGTAGTGGCTCCCTCGAGAGCACTCCGTGGTGGTCCAGTAACTCGACATATCCTACCATTGGAATAGAACTCGCTGATGTGAATGGCGATGGAGATGTTGACATGTTGGTGACAAATGAAGTGGGTCGTTTGTCAGGTGACGTAACTTGGTCAGGCTTCCTTGAATATTATGAGAACGACGGAGGTTTTGCCCCGACTCCCACTTGGACGAATGCATCGTCCCTAGAGGTGGATGCTGGTAATGCTGCAGTACTTTCAGACATTGATGGTGATGGAGACCTTGACCTTGCTTTCGGGCAGGAAAGAGGAGCAGTCAACGTTCTGGAATTCGATGCCGGTACTTTCCAAGACACTCCATTATGGAGTAGTTGCTTAGAAACTCCAGATGGCATGGGTGGTGTGATGAGCGATGGCTATTGTGAATCCAGGTATGGAGCAATCGCTTGGGCTGACATGAATCAGGATGGCGCTGAAGACCTCATAGCCATGACAAGAACTGGTGAAGGCTCTTGCATATTCCTCAATAATGGAGGTATTCTTTCCTTCCAACCGTCGTGGTGCGATGAAGCACAAGGTCAGTGGACATCCATGGACATGGGCGATCTGGATGGAGATGGAGACATCGATATCGTACGCACAAGTCTGGATGCTGGAAGGGCCGAGATACTTGTGAACCCTGCAAGGACCATTAGTACAATCGAGGAAGGCGAAGGTCCTGAACAAGGTTCATTCTGGTCAATGTCGCTTTCTGTTCCTGCAATTCCACGCCAAGAATGTACTTCAGGCTACACTTTTGATGTACCTCCGGTTGCAGTCTGGAATGAATGTACGTGGAACATGAATTACCTCTCTATCAATTCTGACCGACGGATATTGGATGTAGGGCTCTATCCTTCTGAAACGGAAACGGATTTGTATCTTGTTTCAGAAGATAATGCGGTGTACATTTCCGGCGGTAATGGCGGAATGGTGGTCGATGCGAATCAATCAGTCAACGGGATGGTTATTGGCGATGTTGATGGAGATGGAGATTTTGATATCGTAGGTGGTAATCAGAACAGGTTCACTACCTATCTGCGTCAGTACCATACCAGCAATGAGTTTTCACCGGAAAATGGAGGTATGTGTCCACTGGGCTGCTGGACGAATTATTCTTACTCTTTCATCCCTATTGAATGGAACAGCACCGGAACTCAGGATGATTACGATTTGAAATCAATGTCTCTATCTGACATAGATGGTGATGGCGATTTGGATTTATCTTATGCACTCGAGGATTGGGATGGAACCTCTACACCCGGAGTCTGTATTCACAGGAATACCGATGGCCTAGGGAACTTCACCGAGGAACCTGTCTGGTGCGGAATGCCGATGACTGAGGCCACTAGTATAGCATGGGAAGATTTCGATGATGATGGAGATGAAGATCTTGCAGTCGCTGCAGATGGCAAGCCAATTGTGGTCTATGTCAACAACGGCGGAGGTGGTGGATTCACCAAGATGGATCTGAATCATCCACAATGTATTGACAATTGTCAGTTGCGCTCGGTTGCTTGGGTGGATTTGGATAATGATGGAGACAAGGAACTTGTTGCTGGAGGGCAGATGGTGCGTCCAGCGATTTTCCGCAATGATGCAGGGGTGCTTTCCACCAGTAATTCACGTTCATTAGATGACATGATAAGTACGCAGGAGATAATCGCTGCAGATATTGACAGGAATGGGTATCAGGACCTGATAATGACAAATAGAGATGGTGGCGATGTAATCTATCTGAATGATGGAGGGATTGTTGCTGCAACGTATTCCTGGATGGATGATTCAAACCTCGGAAGAACGGAGGGGATAATGGCATTGGATGTGTATGATTACGACAGTTTTTCACGCGATGGCGGAATAGAAATTATTTCTTATAATGGAGATGAAATCCTACTGTTGGAAACAAGATTCGACAATGATGGAGATTTGAAACCTGATGAAGCATATAATGACTTGAATTCTGACAATGAAAACTTCGACCATATGCCGATGGACCCAACCCAATGGGAGGATACTGACCTAGATGGATATGGAGAAGAGGAGCGTGGAATGCTTCCCGATTCCTGCCCCAATGTGTGGGGTGAATCATGGCGCGACCGATGGGGTTGTGCCGATGAGGATGGAGATGGTGAATCGAACCTGTACGATGATTTCTGGATCAAGGACACCCAGTGGGATGACACTGATGGAGATGGCCTTGGAGATAACTATGGTAACCCGAGTTGGGCTTCACAACGTATGGCGTATTGGCCGGGTGAATACATTCCTGGCGCATACAATCCTGACCCATATCCAATGGACCGCGATAATGATGGATATGAGGATGCAGAGCTGTTCGATGCCAACGCTACAGGCGATTTCGACGATTGTATCTTCAATTATGGTAAGAGTAGATTCGACTTGTTCGGATGCCCCGATGCTGATAATGATGGTTGGAGCGATAATGCCGACCTCTTCCCTGGAGACATGACACAGTGGAACGATAGCGATGGTGACGGCTATGGAGATAATCCGATGGGCACGATGGGAGACGCTTGCAAGGAAATTGCGGGTAATTCCACTGTGGATGTGTACGGCTGTCCAGATGAAGACGGAGACGGTTGGTCATCATTCAGTGATTTCGACGACACCGATGGTTGGGAATGGAAGGACTTCGATGGTGATGGTATTGGCGATAATGGTGACCAGTGCCCTTACGATGCCGGAGGTATCCAGATAGGTCCTGACCGAGGTTGTACAGACAATGATGGCGACGGCATTGCTGACCGCAGTGACGCCTTCCCTAACAATCAGGAACAATGGGCTGATGAGGATGAGGACGGTTTCGGAGATAATCAGGCTGCTGGATTCCATGACGATTGCCCAGATGAGGAAGGAGAATCATTCCGCATGCAGGTGCGCGGTTGCGTAGACAGCGACAATGATGGCTTTGCTGATGACCTCGAGGATTGTGACGATGTTCCCGGCCTTTCTTATATTGCCCTGCTCGGCTGTCCTGACAGCGACGGAGATGGACTACCAGATGATGTCGATCTCTATACCGGTCCACACGGTGGAACTGCAGATGATTACGATGGCGACGGTGTTGTGAACATCGAGGATGCTTTCGAATTCGACCGAACCCAGACCAATGATAGCGATGGAGATGGACGCGGTGACAATCAATCGGAAGGTGCAACCACTCCAGACTTATTCCCCGATGATGCTGGTGCGTGGGGTGATTCTGACAATGATGGTTTTACTGACCAATTGAACAATGTCAATACTGACGATTGTCCTTCAATCCCAGGAAGCAGTACCACTCCATGGAGAGGTTGCCCCGACATCGATGGCGACGGCATCATGGACCTTGCCGACAAGGATGCTGATGGAGATGGAATTTCCGATTCACTCGAAGAACAGGCGGGTGGCGCTCTTGGTACCCCGTTCGACATCTACAATGCAAGTTCTGTTCCCGAGGACCTAGATGGTGACGGAATGCCGGATGTCCTCGATGATGACACTGATGGAGATGGATTCCCTGATGCTCTAGAAGAAGAGAGAGGTAGCGATACCATGGATGCCAACCAGACGCCGATGAACATGTATGGTGAAGGTGACCTCGGTTTCTACTACGTACCAGGTGAAGGATTCAAGTCCGGATATCAAGAAGAAGGATATGAGATTTCAGCCTCCATGGCCGTTGACATGCTGACCAGTGAATTCCTGCTTCCACTGTTACTGCTTCCATTGTCTTTAGTGCTGATGTTGAGGAAAGGCAGGCGCTACAAGAAGATGCGAAAGCGACTGGACACCTGCAAGGACATTGACATCCTTGAGGAGTACGAAGGCGATATCGATGATATGATCATGAAGAAGAAGATCAAGGTTGAACACGGAATGATCCTTCGCAATCAGTTCGAGCGAGTCAGGGACAAACTTTCGGGCGCTTCTTCGCCCGCATCGACCAGAGCCAATCCACCACAGCAAGGATTCCGAGGCCCCGGTGGGGGAGACTTCGGAGGTAGTGGACCGCCTGAACGCAGTTGGTGACCCAAGTCCGGAAGAACAAGATTCGCTAAGCCTTGGCTGTTCATTGAGTTGCAATGAAATGATTCAAGGTTTGTACTCAATCACTGTGTTGTCCAGCACTTGGAAAGCAATGAACATCAAGAACATGAATACTCCAATGACCTTGTGATATTTTCTGGAGTCGGTAAATGCAGCACCTGTGGCAGCACACCCTACAATGAATGGCATGATTGTCATATCAGAAATCATCGGTTTTCCGAAGAGTGAATGATTCACTGCAACTGTGGTGAATAGAGAGAATGCAACGATTGAGAAGAATGCCTTGTGAACCGAATAATAGTGAGTCTCCAAGCTGATTTCCCCCTCGTCGGTTGCTTTTGGTAAAACTAGAGTCGTGAAGAAAAAAATGGATGACAGGTTCATCACAAGGAACCAGTATTGAGTATAATGCCACGATTGCATCTCAATGGAAAGTTCCCAGAGGCCCACCATGTGAAAATAGACCACATGGTTACAGTGACCACCCAAAGCGAGTTGAGCCAGTACGTCTTGACCCGATTGCGAATCTCATACAGGTCAGACACTGCACAGAAAATATGCGTGAGAGCCAATCCAACAATCAACGAACCGAATATGGTGATGAATTCAAAAGGGGACATCTGCAAGGTAATCAAGCAATAATGTCAATAGACACTCTATAATCAAATTGGAATCTCATCTCTGGTAGCAATAATTGGAATAGTGTTGCTCATCTTGTTTA
>JASMHR010000047.1:12947-13235 GCA_030750665.1 Candidatus Poseidoniaceae archaeon | reverse complement strand
AATAATCAGCAATATCCTTGGAGAAGCATTCTGCATCATTGAGGGCATCAGAGTAACGCATGAAATACCATGATGAATCTACGAAGGTGTCCATGGTGTCTGTTTCTCTTCGAGCATCTTTGCCACACGAAGGACAGTCTACTTCACAGAAAGTCGAGGAAGTCTCCAATGGATTGCCATGTCCACTGAATGAAACATCATCGGGCAGCTCAACTGGCAATTGTTCTACTGGTACTGGAACGGGCCCGCAATCAGAACAGTGGATGATTGGAATTGGAGTTCCCCAAT
>JASMHR010000047.1:0-12937 GCA_030750665.1 Candidatus Poseidoniaceae archaeon | reverse complement strand
CCCCAATATCTCTGACGAGAGATCAACCATGGACGCAATTTCCATTGAATGGTTCCCTTGCCATTGTCTTCGTTTTCTAGAGCATCGATAATAGCATGTTTTGCAGCCTTGCCATATGTTCCATCAAAACCTTCTCTTCCAGAATTGACCATCCAACCTAATCCGGTGAATGCAGTCTTCAATTCCTCATCTGCCCCCTCATCCTCTGAAGCAAGAAGAACCTTCTTGATGGGAATACCATATCTCTTGGCGAACTCAAAATCACGTTCATCGTGGGCAGGGACCGCCATCACTGCCCCCGTTCCATATGATGCGATGACGAAATTACCTGCCCAAATGGGAACCCTATCTCCAGTCAATGGGTGGATTGCATATTTTCCGAGGAAGACGCCTTTCTTTTCCTTGAGTACCTTCTCACGATCGAAATCGCTCATCCTGACCACTTCATCTCTGAGTTCCCTCCATTGAGACTCATTCTCTCCCCCAGAGGCTAGAACTTCACACAGTGGATGTTCGGGAGCAAGGGTCACGAATGTTGCGCCAAACAAGGTGTCAGGGCGAGTAGTGAAGACACGAATTTCTTCATCCGGCAAATTCTCCACGCCGAATACTATCTCTGCTCCTTCGGAACGTCCCAACCAATCCTGCTGTAGCAGTTTGACATTCTCAGGGAACTCTATCTCTTCTAATCCGGATAGAAGTTCTTCGGCATAATCGGTTATTCGAAGGAACCATTGAGACATGTCTTTCTGCATGACTTCAGAACCACAACGCCAGCATCTTCCGTTCTTCACTTGCTCATTTGCTAGCACCGTTACACAGTCCGTACACCAGTTCACTGGTGCATGCTCGCGGTATGCAAGGTCCTTTTCGAGGAATTTAAGGAAAGCCCATTGATTCCATTTGTAATATCCTGGGTCGTGGCTCTTGATTTGACGCTTCCAATCATATGAGAAACCCATGCGTTTGATCTGAGAAGTGATGCTGGACATATTCCGTTCAGTAATGTCCCGAGGATGGCCTCCTTCGGCGATGGCGGCGTTCTCAGCGGGCATTCCGAAAGAATCGAAACCCATGGGATAGATGACATTGAAACCCATTGCACGCTTGAAACGTGCAACAGCATCACCTATGCTGTAATTCCGCACATGTCCCATGTGCATTTTGCCACTTGGATATGGATACATCTCCAGACAGTAGAACTTGGGCATTCCGGGTTCGGCTTGTGAGTTGAATATCTCAGCCTCATCCCACCGCTTCTGCCAATGTGGCTCCGATACCTCTGGTAGGTAATCCATGATGAAGCGGCGACAATAGGTGTTGATATGAATACTACTCAGGAGAGCAACAGCACCCATTCAACTGATGTGCACTTGAATCATGCTCACAGGTCGTTTGATTCGAGAAGGAAAAGGGCTTCTCTTGTTAACTTGTAGCGGTTGCGAACGCCAAATTTCTTTTTCTCCACAAGACCGAATTTCTGCAAGGTCCTAAGATGGTGGCTGACTAGTTGCTGACTCTTTTCCAAGCGTACTGCAAGGTCAGCCTGAGTGGGATAGGTTCCCATCTGGCCATCGCCATCCAGTAGTTTCAGAATCTTGCCCTGCAGGCTGTTTGGGTCAGGTGAAAGAGGAGGAATTGGTAATTCATCTACGGGGGTCGCCATCGAGATGTTAGATGGATAGAAACGCATCAATCTTCCATCAGGTCTCCTCCAGATTCTCTCTTCGTCTTCCAAGACCTTGATGTGATGAGTCAATTGTCCATTGCTCATCTGTAAGGCACTGAGCAAGGCCCGGAAGTGGCAGCCTGGATTAGCAGTCAAGTAACCCATCAGGCGTCCACGTTGAAATTTCCCATCATTGGTTTCGTGGGTGCGCCCAATCAATCCCATCAGGCTAAGACCAATACCGGTCAGTGGTAAACGTATTCCTTCGTGTGTGGTGATGAAAGCGATCAGCATTGCAGTGATACTTACTGCAGCAACCCCAGTCAGTACGGTTCCTCCATACTCTTCGATGACACCTTCTTGATTCGAGGTAGGTGCTTGGTCAACGGATTTTGAGTCATCGCTTTGAACTGAATATTCATCGACAACCTCAAGCAGGATGAATGAGGTTTGGTATTGTGAACAACTTGGATGACCTTCTTCGATGAGCATGATGCTGTAATTTCCTGCATTCACTACTTCAGGTTGCCATTGTAGGCCTATAGCGGTTGAATCGGCCAGAACACTCTCTCGGCCGAGAGTATCAGTAAATAGCCAGCAACCGCCCACTTCGGTGGTCACATACTGCCATTGTCCATGCACAACCGTTCCCTGCAATTCTTCAGTGCTCTCTTCCTCCACCTGTTCATCTGGAACATCTTCGACCACCTCTTCTGTGAATAATGGCCAATCGATGACCACTTCACCACTGCTCGATGGCCAAGAGTTGGTGCTGACTTCAATCCTGTAGCGGCCGTCATCCAATGCTGTTTGATCCGTCTCTTTCATTTCCAAGAACAATTCATCGAGAGTCATCGATTGTTGTGATTGCAATCTGATTCGAGAGCCAGGCTCTTCACCGCAGGATTGAATCAATTGTGAAACTGGCCATCCTGTACTTTCATCATAGAGACTGACCGTTAGACGACATGGCTGAGACCAACGGAAGTCGTTCACATCCAGACTTTGAAGGGTCACTTCAAACCCAATAGAATCTTCATTTATCTCCGTGATTGAATCGATGTTGACATCCATGTCCATTTCTTCTCCACAATCGGTTGAAGCACCATTGCTGATGAAATCAAATTCAGAGTACCCTCTGACGCCGAATTCCACCACATCGACAACCATTCGATAGGTTCCAGTCTCGATTTCACAGCCATCACGACCATAGAAGTTCCATTCGGAATGCTGGATGACCAGTGTTTCCTCAACTTCAATCACGTGGCTGACATTCATCACTGGGCAATCTCGGAAATCACGTGTATCATAGACGACGCTCCCGATTTGGTCAATGATGTGAATCTCTGCACGGCAGGTGGAGGAGAACATCATCTGCACTTCTTCTCCACCAATATTGCTGATGGAAGCAGACATGGATAATGAATCACCACTTCCATAGGACGAATCATCAATTATGATTGATGCTGAAAGATTGTCAATAGCCTCAAGGCCCGAAGTGCCATATCCGAATGAAGTCATCACGTCGAGATCATCTTGGGCGGGAAGTCCGATTTTCAGTTGGTACTCGCCATCCAACAAGGAATCATCCAAAGTAATCCAACCCACATCAATCAGGGAATATGGGCCTAATGATTCAAGTCCACCTGTACAATTGATTTCGGATAGTCGGTCAATTGAATCGATTACTTGAATTCTCAAGAAACAGGCATCATCTTGTGGGAGTTCAATTATTTGTGAACCGGTATTGATGAATCTGACCAATGCCTCCAACGATTCAACCTCATCTTGAAGGGAATCACCACTTGCAGTCTCGGCGATGATAATCTCCATCTCTAGCTCCTCAGGCACGATCATCTCTTTCTGAACTGACAATGTGATGGCCTTTGTCAAGCCGCTCGAGGGGGCGATGACGACCAATTCAATCTCACCACTTCTTGGGAAATCGCTGATAGTGTGGTTCATCACTCCAAGTTCAAGTGTCTGTAATGCCCCTACCTCGGAACCCTGGCTCTGTTCTCGGCAACCATCTTCTTCGAATGAATTGTACAAAACCACCTCATCAGCGATGATGCTGAAAGCAACTTGGCAGGTTGGATTGGTGGATACTGAAGCGGCACTGTCTCCAGCATTGTGAATGGCTGCGGAGAAAGAAATGGTATCACCAACGACCAGATATCCCCTGTCAGGAATCTGCAGTTCTGAAACTTCCAGTGCCAGTTCTTCCTGTCCATCAGCAGCAGCGATGACCGGCAACAGGAACAACAAGATGAGGGCAAAGGCCAGCGGCCGTCGCCATGTTACATGCGTCTCCATCACCTAGTCAGCCTACCTGCTACTCTTGAAGGGTTACGGTACAGATTATTTGTGGCCCCATAGGGGCCAAGGCGGTTGATTGATGTTTAGAAGGAGTATGGCACCGTGATGGCGGAGGTATTGATGTCGGGTGACGGGATGACCGTTTTACAGGCTCAGTTGGGCGATTGGGACAATTTGAATCATCTGTTAGTTTGTGAAAAAACTGGCTCAGCATGTATTGTGGACCCCTACTCTGGAGCATATTGGCTCAAGATATGCGAGACAAATGGATGGAATCTTGAATCGGCAGTGTTGACTCACAGCCATTGGGACCATTCGAAAGGGGTCAAGACATTGTATGAGGCAGGTATCAGGGTCTGGGTCCATGATTATGAATCAAAGCGAGGGTGGGTGGGCCCAGATAGTGATCGTTGGGAGCATCCAGCATTGACAAGTGAAGTATTTACCGTTGGAGAGTTGGAGTTTGAAGTTCATTGCACACCTGGTCATACACCCGGTCATGTTACCCTCAAAGGAAATGGTGTGGTTATCAGTGGAGATTGTCTATTTCTTGGCAGGTGTGGTAGAACCGACCTCTTCGGTGGAGATGTTCATGCGATGCATGAAAGTCTGAAATATCTGAAATCCATACTCATGGAATCGTCTGAAGATTGGCTCGTTCTTCCTGGCCATCAATATGTTCTGGCAGATGGCAATGTTCCAACATATCTGACGGTTCATCAACTGCTGAAACAGAATGAGGCACTCAAGGCAGCAGGTGATGATGATGCCTTTCATGCTCTGGAGTTCCTTGCTTTCGATGATAGTCTAGCAGAGTAAGCAAGACCTGAGAGTGCTAGGTCTGTGAAGAATGGATGGATTTGAGAAATTTGTTGAATGAAAGTATTGAAAAAAGAGGTAACTGGAAAAGGCCGCCCAAAACATACGTTCTGGACGGCGGGTATTCGGGCGTAGCTATACCCGTATCGAACCTGTGATCTGAGAGACGATCATCCAACACTCATAGGTGTTCGATGCCGACTTTCTTCACATTGGCCTTCTTGACCTTGTCAGGTAGCCAAGCCGGGCCATTTGCCGGCTTGTCAACCATCTCGGTCCATCCCGTGAAGACATGGACTCTCTTTGTGCCGCGCTCGCGCAGCCTGATGTCCGTAGCTCCTCGGGTTGCAGCCTTCAACGCAGCGCCACGTGGTTGGCGACTGGCGAAGACCTGGCCTGTGTCCTTCCCGCCTTTCATCAAGACGAAATACTTCTTATCTGCCATAAGGTATCAACCTCCAAATCGCCGACCTCAGGGTTTAGGGGATAAACCTTCCGCTAGTAAACCGTGTCACTGCGCCACATATGGCACCCAATGCTTCGATTCGACCCCCATTTCTGTGACTCATGCGCAGTCTCACGAATGGGACAAAATAGTAGGATAATAGAATCACTCCTAAAATAATAACAATTAATTTATTGTCAGAATGTACTTGTTACTATGGGAAAATAAATCATAACGAATTCAAACTCTACTCTCAAAAAAGAGATCAGAATTCTGCGCCGGCGAGGGTCTTCGTATCAGAAACTCCTTCCACTTGTCGAATCTCATCAACCACTGTTCGAGCAATCGTACCCATGTCATCAGCCACTATCTTGACCAGAATATCGTAGTCTCCGAACAGGATGGTTGCATCTACCACGTTTCCGAGGTTCTTGATTATCTGAAAAGCCTCGAACTCCATTCCGGGTTTGGCATTGATGAGAACGTATCCTGTGGCCATGCTGCTCATACCACCGGAGTCGTTTCAGCATGAATACTCTTTGGTGGATTTCGGTTCAGATGATATCATCAAGAACTCCAGAGAAATCGTCTTGATTCGATTGTTCTTCTTGCTTCGGCTCTTCCTGTATTGGTTCTTGCAGGATGTTCTGATGCTGTTCAATTTCGCCTTCATTTGGCTGCTGCTCTGAGTCTCTATTCTGGGTCCATGGATCAAAAGCCTCTATTTCGTTCCTACGTCGCATCATGAATGTCAATACAACGATGATGATGATCATCAGCCCCCCGCCAATTCCAAGAATGGTGGTTTGAGTATTGAGTCCAGAAGATACCTTTTCTTTTGCATCATTCTCATCCTCCTCCTCGCAATCAACCCCAACAGTGCATTCTGGTGGCTGTATTGCAACAACAAGATGGGAGAGGGTGTCCTCGCCTCTATCTCCGTCGGCATCGATACAGTGGACAGAAATTTGCCAAGGGGGTTGGTTGACACTACTGTTAGCCTTTGGAGTTGGATAATGGAATATCACAACTCCTTCCTGTTCATTCATCGTTTGAACCTCTTTACTCATTGAGAAGACTTCCCGTTGTTCCTTATCGTTGATGATGAATGTACATTCTGTCCCCAGTATTCCATCGAGATCTTTGACAACGGTGCTGACTTCAAGTCTATCTCCAACAATGACTTCTTCTGGTGCAGTAATATTCAATGTGGGAATCGAACGAACAACATCCAATGTCACTGTTCTCTGAGCCATCAGTCCATCCATATCGGTGAAAGTCATGGTCAGGATGACTTCGCCTTCAATGAATGAAGAATCAGCCATGACTCTGAATCTAATCATATGGGTGGCATTCTCTATTTCATCAAGGCACACTCCCAGATTTTCGTTTTCATCCAAATGGCTTGCCGGAACAGACCAACCACTCTGAGTCAAGACAGCATTTGAGTTAGCCATTGGGCGGTGACTTTGAACGTACAGAGTAGCAATTGACTGATGTCCTCGAATCAACTGTTCGTCAATCTCTCCCTCAATATTACATATGGAGATGTGTAAACTCAAAGGTGCTGCCAACAAGACCGACCAGGATTCAGAGACCTCAACATGAGAACCATGGGCTCCATGCAGTGTCAATTCAACCTCTACCATTCCTTGTTCAAGAGATTCTACTGGATATGGAAGTTCAATCAGAACTCCTGATTGGCCGTCTTCCACCTCCACAGACGCTATTCTATCGATGTGGCCGGGCCACTTTACCACTAGGTCGCCATATGCGCCACTGTCTGGGTCGTCCGCATCGTTGATTTCCACCCATATCGATTCACCAACAGCTCCAGTAGCGAAATCAATACTATGATTTTCAAAGTTTCGAAGTTCCATGACAGGTTGAGGGTCCTTGTTACCGAGTGTAATGGTTCGGATGATAGATGCTCCATCAGCGGTGGAGAAACCAACTTCTATCGGCCCTAGATCACCTCCAATCGGGATGCTCAAGGTTGAGGAATAACAGGTGAGTCCGGGAGTATTGGTCTGAACAATAGACACTGGGCTGTAAGTTCCAAGACCACTGCTCATGTTGGGGGCTTGAGTCGTTGAATCATGATCAGCATCGAGCACGCATACCTTCACTTCTGAATCTTCACCTCTCCCTAGCCCAACACCGATTGTCGAAATGGCTGTAATGCCACTCCAATCCTCATCATCAACTCCTTGGATATGTGGGCCATACCAATTCGCAATTGCATCAACTACCTCTGAGGCGTTGCTGAATCGTATTTCTGTTGAGTTGTATCCATTAGTATCCCAAGTGATGATGATGAGTTCCAACCATCCAAGTGTTGAATTGATAGGAATCGAAACACCAGTCCACCAAGTCAAGTTGTCACTGGTACCTGCAGAGACCATCGTCTCTTGTGTCCAATTTCCATTAATATCCATTATTCTCCAACCAATCTCTGTGGCTATGATACCAACATCATCAGAAACAACAGCACTGCAAGTGAAACTACTTCCTCGATAGATGATATTGCTCTGGCAGTAAGCATCGGTGACTGTAGGCGGTTCATTCACCAGAAGATTGAGAATCATCACATTGTTTTCTAGGAGACGTTCATTGAATCCACTTTCATTGACCCACCTGACCACGAACTCGGTGTAACCTGACCTCTGGGGTGTTATCTCAATCTCGATTATCGCTCTACTTCCAGTTTGGTCACCAGGGGCGAGAGATAATTCAGCCATCCCCACCAGTGCATTACCCTGTCTTTCTCGGATTTCGATAGTTCCGTTACCCATGCTAGGAGCCAGATTTTCAATAAGTACCTCCAGTGTCGAGATTCTACCTTGTGTTGGTGTTCCAATGGCTCTGACATCACTGATGTTGGCATCGTGGAGGATATCAGCGAAGGCAGCCATCTTCGGGTCGCCAACCACAACTCCCATCCAACTCATCAGCGGATTTGCCATGTAGATTGATTCTGCCCAGGTGTAGCCACTTGCATATGCGATGGTCATGACACTTGGATATGCAACTGCTGTCAGATATGGTTCGTAGACGTAGCCTTTGACCCCTGACACTCCATCCTCGAGCAGGTCAGCCACCAAGGACTGTCCATACTCTGTTCCCCAATTGAATGAACGGCCACCCGTTGAAACTGCGGTTTCAGCAATGCTGCCATCAACCCAACCCAAATGGGGTCTTATCGCTCTCAGATTCATGGTGTCGAAATAGATGCTGCCATTGTAGGTCCCATCTCCAATCAGTGCTTCTATTCTAATCGAGAAATTCACTGCATCATGATGAGGTCGGAAACGCATAGTCTGAGAATTCCAGTCAGTAGCGAATGAGTTTGTACTGCTGGTGTTGGTCGTGATCAGAGTTCCATTCTCAGAATAAGAATCAACCACAATCTGGTAATCTCCATCAATCCATCCATCTTTCATTGCGTACCCATAGATGATCCATGCATGGCCTTTCAATTCATCATCAAATTCAAAATCCTGTTCTACGAAGGTAGTGGCATTGTTCGCCTGACTATAACTCGGGCACTCAACTGCGATTCGTCGATTTTCATGCAGGATATCAGAGCCGTTGAGAGTTGAGTTCCAGATATTCACTTCATCGATCAATCCCTCATAGTATGTGTTTCCAGCCCGATTGACTCCAAACTTGTACAATTGGATGTTGTCGATACTATTGTTTGGGAAATTAGTGGTACGGACATGAACCCCATTCAGATATTGCATCATAATGCCATTCTCAAAGGTCATCGCTAGATTTGTCCATTCTCCGGCCACTACTGCTCCGAAACCATAAGCGCCACTGTTTCTAATCTGCCAATCTCCGTTGTTGGCGCCGCTGAATTGGAACTGGAATGAAGAATTGTCACCTGCGACATCATTGACTGCAATCACGGATGCATACTGATTCTGGCTGTCATTATCTGTTTTAACCCACATGGAGACACTGAAATTTCCACCCCAATCATCCACATCCACCTTGGCGAATTCATCAACACCATCGAAATGGTAGGCTCCACCAGCAACTCCAGTTGCCCAGTTAGTACCTGCTGCAGTTCCTTGGATGGTCAGATTCGCATAAGAGATAGAGTCGCTGACAGTTGTGCCGCTGCTTTCGTCGAAGCCCCAGTGGTGTAGCAGGTCGTTCTCTTTGGTGGAACTATTATCCCCCACGTTCCAGTATTGATTGGTGATAATACTCTTGCTCATGTTTGGTCCACTCCAACTGAGATCGATGCTTGCCCATCCTCCATGTTCAAACATCTCAGTCCTTACATGATACTGACCAGCATCATACCATGACGCGTTGGAAGATAGTTCCGTATGTCCATGGATACCTTTGTTGTCAATCACTTCTTGCTCATCTATCCACAGTTTTGAGCCATCGTCGCTGCCAAGATGAAAACTCCAGTTACCAGATTCGGGAATGGTCAGATATCCAGTATGTCTGACAGAGAAGTAATCCTTGAAACGATTGTCAAGACCAGCCCATGGGCTGGGGTTGTCGGATTGATCAATGACGGATTCAATACGAATGAAGTCAGGAGTCCGTGAACTCAGATCAGGCATCAGACTCGTGTTGAAAGACACTCCTGCATTATCGAAATATTCTGCGAGCAACCCATTTGTTTCACTTGCTGAAGAAGCCGTACATATGCCTCTGGTGAGAACACCCTCCAACGCACCATTTCCATTTCGTTTCACAGCGGTCTGCCGATTCCAATCAAAAGTCTCGCCATCGTTGGTTGGAGGGTCCATGCTGGACCAATATCTAGAACCGGAATCCCAAGATGAGTCGGCGGTATCAAATCCTGCATTAGGCAGGAAATTCCCATTCCAGGCGCCATCATTGGAGCCCCATGAGGCGTATGCGATGACATTGCTGATATTGGTTAGAAAAGTGCTGTTTTGGTTGAAATTCACTGGCAGGTCCATCGTTCCATTCAGTGTTGCATTCGCTGCGTATAAGTCGTCATTCCAGAATTTGTATCCCGAATCGTTGCGATTGGCTGCCAAATCAAGAACGAACTCCCCCCGATTGCCTAGAGATGAATTTGCTTTGTCAATCAGTCCTAACGCGGTTTCCACGGTATATCCGGTCAGACGGGTAACGAGATAGAAGCCATGCTTCGCCTTCGTGAATGATTCATATCCATCACCATAAAATGGGCCATAGGAATGTTGTGTCCACCAGTCTTTGTCCACTTCTGACTCAAGGTCGCCTTCAATCAAAGCAATTTCATTGTCAAACGACACCTTGTTGTTTCCACCATTGACTCGTAAGGGTACTCCCTTAGTGGTCACGAGATAATTGATCTCGTTCTTACGATGGCTGCTTTCATTCACCCATTCCCTGAATGGTTCTACGAAATATGTATTGAACTGGTCTCGATTGATGGTTTCCCCCGTGGGCGTGCTTCCATTGTCGAATAGGAGGACATTCTCCATGCTGATATTACGTGCGGTCACAAATGCCCAACCGATGGTCCTGCTGGCTTCACTCTCATTGTTGATCAGAACCGCTACATCGCTGTAATCCATGTATGAAGCCTGAGTGAATCCTCCGGAGACAGCAATATCGTTGAAGGGAGTCTCATTCCAAACATCTCTCCCAGCACTGCTGAATCCAGTGAATGGGTCAAATCCAGATTCTCCCAGTGCTTCCACAAGTGGTTGTGTGGGAATGACTTGGGCCCAACTACAAAGAAGAAGCATTGGAAGGGTTATGAAGATGCCAATAGCGTCGCGCACCCCATTCACCTAATTGTCTCCGGAGAACCAATCATCCATGATGGCTTCGGATATCGGTTCGTTGGATTTCATTGATTTCCTACCCTATGCTCATGTGTGAGAGAGAGGTCTTTAGCGATGGGGATAAGTAGCCCAAGCCTCCTTCCGCAGAACGATGGTTGAGTTGTACATGGCCAGAACCTGCCGATATGGCAAGTTGAGGGTGATTGGAGGGGAGCTCCACCAGCAGAAAGGTGACGTTTTGATTACGGCAGCAAATAATCGCCTTTCTGGAAGGGAAGGGCTTGATGCTTTGGTCCATCAAGCCGCTGGAGAT
This sequence comes from Candidatus Poseidoniaceae archaeon, assembly GCA_030750665.1. Classification (GTDB taxonomy): domain Archaea; phylum Thermoplasmatota; class Poseidoniia; order Poseidoniales; family Poseidoniaceae; genus UBA226. The sequence goes on along the minus strand of JASMHR010000047.1, from coordinate 1,598 downwards.
GATCTGCGTCAGAAGTGTAGGGATATCTCGGTCATCCAGCGGACAAAGAATCTGCCACCATGTCCTGTCACGACCTGCATCACCACTGAACCATATGAGTTGAAGGAGCAGTTCAAGCATATCGTTCACATGGTTGGCCCAGATTGTCGACGTCCCAATCAGGATGAAGCACGCCGTGAACTGATTCGTGAAGCATATGCTTCCCTGTTTGTGGAATTGAAAGGACTGAAGAAAGTCAAGACCATTGTTGCACCACCAATCTCCATGGGAGTCTTCGCTTATCCTCATAGAGAGGGTGCGCGAATGACACTCGAGATACTTCTTGATTGGCTTGATAATGATGAAAAGGCCAAGATAGATGAATACACCATCATCGTCAAAGAGAAGAATTTCATCAACAACATGAGAACGGTTTATCGAGAGACCGAAGATACTCTTCCGGGTAGAGATACCACCAATGAGTAGTCATCACATCGGTGCATCTGAAGCCTATATTTTCATTCTGCGTCTACAGTCTCGCTGTGAAGGTCGACTAAATCCTCTAGTAGAGTTGGTCTGCGCAATTCGTCGTTCCTACAAAGCAGTGCCAAGAACATGTGTAGTGGCATTCCTTGCTCCCAATCGAGGAATGGCCTTCCAGAACGAGCACGAGGCAAAGGCGGGATTCTTCTTTGGAGCATACGTAATCTACCCTTCAATGAAGTTGTCTCTACTCTGAAAATACGCCACGAATCACCTCTTACTCCTTTGAGTCTATGCGCGTACAATGGCATCAAGCCACAGCGTTCACCTTCATTTCGCATCGATTCATGCTGATCCCAAGTGCGGCCTGAAAGGTACATCTTCCTCTGCTTGTTTGCTTTGACTTCAATTGGGAAACATAAGTCTCCACGCAATGCTAACAGGTCTCCACTGCCTTCCATTCCACTACCTGCTGCTCTGACCACCAGAAAGGGCCTCTGGATGACCTGCATCGCTTTGGCTGTTTGAACTGTATCACAAGAGCGTGTAACAGCTCTCACGCCATCTTCACTACCTGCTAGAACGGCTCTTAGTTCCCGCTCGTATGAGCTTGCCATCAGGCTACATCGATTGGCAACAGAATATGAGGATGATGGGCGGATAATGTGAATACGGTCGATTTTGGCGGTGAAGATTGAAATGCCGTCAGCAGAAGGATGTAACGTGGAACCTCTAATTGTGAGGACCGCCGACTTCCGTTTGGCGTATCGTTTGTGTGAGGAACTACGTCGTCGTAAGATTAGATTCGAATTGTTTGCTGAGGGACAACGACTACCAAACAGTCGTAGTATTTGGGTGGGGACTCCTGAGGAGGTATCCATAGCCAGAGAAGGCAGAGGCATCGGAGTTGCAGTGGAACAGGTTGAACTTGGAGTTGAAAGAGCGAGGCAGTTGGCATTGGGACTTACCGCCACCAGGATGTTGTCTTTTGGAGTAGACCCAGGCCCTCGACCGGGTCTAGCTTGGTACGCTGATTCGGTGCTGATCGGGACGGCCCAACTGGAAAAGATCGATGATGTAGCCGAACATATCGTTGCGATTGCAGCAGTACTTGAACATGATAGATTAGTGGTCCG
>JASMHR010000046.1 GCA_030750665.1 Candidatus Poseidoniaceae archaeon | reverse complement strand
CGTCCAGACTGGAGACCTGGCCAAGGCCAAGGAACTGGGCTGGGAGGATCCTGCCGACCTGCCTCAGTGGAAGCAGCATGAGATGGCTGAGGAGGCTGCTGTGGAAGCGGCGATGCCGCAGATGCCTGTGCTCGATGACCTTGATTTCTAGACCAATTATTTTTGAATATCACTGAATGATGATCCATCGTCTATAAGTCTCAGTATGCAATATGTCCTGTTTATGGCGCTGGATTGATGTGCATGACGGTTCAGGGGTGGATGAGAAGGTTAGTCCCATGCATGAAGGCAAGCGAAACTCTGGCACCCTTCTTGATATTGAGTGGGTGAATTCAATTCGCATCAATCGTTCAGCCCTTATTCGCCGTGCTGCGAATCTACCAGCACGGCGAGCGGTCAAGAATGAACACCAGATTGCATGGATGCTTCAGGCGATTAGATGTATTGATTTGACTACACTTGCTGGTGATGATACTCCTGCAAGAGTCAAACGACTGGCAAAGAAAGCCATTCGCCCAATTCGTAGCGATTTGCTTTCAGCTCTTGGATTAAAGGCTGGTAGAATTCATTGTGCGAGTGTCTGTGTCTATCACAATCTTATTGATGCAGTCACAGACTCATTGAATGGCTCCTCAGTGAATACTTGTGCAGTTTCGAGTGGCTTTCCAGCAGGTCAAATAAGTCATGAAGAGAAACTACACCAAATCAAGGCTTCAGTCGCTGCTGGGGCTGATGAGATAGATATCGTCATCAGTCGCGCTTTGGTTTTGGCAGGAGATTGGCAGTCTTTGTATGAGGAAATCAAGGATTTTAGAGAAGCATGTGGCGACGCTCATCTGAAAACCATCCTTGCAACTGGGGAATTGGCAACATTACGTCAGATTGCTCAAGCGAGTATCGTTTGCATGTCAGCGGGTGCGGATTTCATCAAAACCAGTACTGGTAAAGAGAAGACTAATGCAACTTTGCCGGTTGGATTGACCATGGTTCGAATGATCAGAGAATATGCTGAGCGTAGTGGTAATATTGTTGGGTTCAAACCAGCAGGAGGGATTAGTAAAGCCAAGGTTGCAGTTCAATGGCTGGCGATGATGAAGGAAGAACTGGGAGATGAATGGATGCAACCGAACTTATTTCGAATTGGTGCATCTTCACTTCTCGGAGACATAGAGAGACAATTAGAATTTCATTTATCAGGAAGATATTCTGCGGCCAATAGACATCCGATGGCATAACACGGGGGGAACTGATATGGATATCTCAAAGATGTTGGAAGAATTGGACTGGGGCCCTGCTCCAGAGTCAGAGAAGTTTGCAAGAGAATTCCTTAGTCGATTTGGACCTGAACATGAATTATTCATCGCTGGTGAATGGTATGAGAACGCTGAATCTGAACGTTTTTCTACACGGAATCCTGCAACTGGAGAAGTGCTTGGTGACTTGATTCAAGCGAGTGATGCGGATGTTGATAGGGCTGTTGCTGCAGCTCGTGCAGCACAACCGGGTTGGGCGGGATTATCGGCTCACCAAAGAGCCAAGCATCTGTATGCAATAGCCCGTCAGGTGCAGAAACATTCTCGTTTATTGGCTGTCATTGAAACTCTGGACAATGGAAAACCGATCCGAGAATCAAGAGATATTGATATTCCATTGGTTGCTCGTCATTTCTACCACCATGCTGGTTGGGCCCAGATTCTAGATGAAACTCACCCTGGATATTCACCAATAGGGGTTTGTGGAGCAATAATTCCATGGAACTTCCCTCTATTGATGTTGGCATGGAAGGTTGCCCCAGCCCTTGCAACAGGAAATACAGTAGTTTTGAAGCCGGCTGAATATACCAGTCTCTCAGCTTTGGCATTTGCTGAACTTTGCGCTAGTGCCGGCCTTCCGGCTGGAGTTTTGAATATCATCACGGGAGATGGTAGAACTGGAGCAGCTCTAGTGAATCATGAGAATGTTGACAAGGTTGCCTTCACAGGTTCCACCGAAGTTGGAAGGATTATTCGAAATGCCACTGCAGATAGCAACAAAGGACTGACTTTAGAACTTGGAGGTAAGAGTCCATTCATCGTTTTCGAAGATGCTGATTTGGATTCAGCCATCGAGGGATTGGTAAATGCCATATGGTTCAATCAAGGACAAGTTTGTTGTGCAGGCTCACGATTGTTGGTTCAAGAATCCATTGCCGAGAATTTCCATCAGAAATTGCGAGTTCGTATGAGCAAGTTACGTATCGGTAACCCGATGGACAAAGCCATTGACATGGGAGCCATCGTCGATGAAGTCCAATTGGAAACCATCACCCGCCTCTGTGAGCAGGCGGTTGATGAAGGAGAGCAGATGTGGCAACCTGATACTCAAATACCTAAACACGGACTATATTTTCCCCCTACTCTGTTCACAAATGTATCTCCCAACTCCGTCATTGCTCAAGAAGAGATATTCGGCCCTGTTCTTGCTTCTCTCACCTTCCGTTCTCCAGCAGAGGCCATCAGCCTTGCGAACAATACGCGCTACGGACTTGCAGGTAGCGTATGGAGTCAGGATATTGACTGTGCTTTGGAAGTTGCTCGTTCTATCAAAGCAGGCACCATCTGGGTAAATTGTACTAATATTTTTGATGCCAATTCGGGCTTTGGAGGATATAGGGAATCCGGCTTTGGTAGAGAAGGTGGGATTGAAGGATTGTGGCCTTATCTCCAAACGAGCACAATAACTGCCGTGGGCAAAGAGGTGGATAATACTGAAGTGATAGCGGAGATGCTTGGTGAGCATAGCGGCGAATCATTGGATCGTACCACGAAACTCTACATCGGTGGCAAACAACGTCGACCAGATGGGGCTTACAGTCTTTCAATCAAAGGCCCCGATGGTTTAGTTGGTGAGGTAGGAAGGGGCAATCGCAAAGATGTACGTGATGCGGTTGAAGCGGCGACATCATCTACCACTTGGGCATCTCTGAATGCACATACAAGAGCCCAAATATTGTTCTATATTGGTGAGAATCTGCAATTGCGAAGAGAAGAATTCGCTAACAGGATTTGCGCGATGACAGGAGAATCAACGGAAGAGGCATTGAATGAAGTTGATGATTGTGTGGCTGAATGGTTCCGCTGGGCCTCATGGTGCGACAAGTATGATGGTAGGGTGCATGAAACGACATTACATGGCCTAGTTCTTGCTCTGAACGAACCCCTAGGTGTGGTAGGTCTAGCATGCCCAGACACATCTTCTCTACTTTCATTTACCCGTTTGCTTGGTCCATTGATGGCAATGGGCAATTCTGTGGTAGTCATTCCCAGCCAGAAGCATCCTTTGGCAGCTACTGAAATGTATCAGATATTGGAAACTTCAGATCTTCCTTCAGGAGTTGTAAACATCATTACTGGATTGCGAGATGAATTACTTCCAGTGTTGGCAGCGCATGATGCAGTTGATGCAGTTTGGGCTTCAGAATGTGATATGGCTGAAATTCAAAAGGTCAGTTGTGGAAATATGAAGCAGACTTGGGCGGCTGCAGGCAGTGTTTCTGACCAAGAATTATTGAGAAGAGCATGCCATGTCAAGAATATTTGGCTTCCTCACGGTATCTAGGAATCAAGAAGCGCAAAGATACAATTCCATATCAGTTCGTGGGCTCTTTCAGCCTCGCCTTCAACCTGATGATGAGCAATCTGAGTATCTGGACCAGCGGGGTCTTTGCCACTAGCCCAGTTGGAAGAGGCTAACAGTGCAATTTGTTGAATCTGTAATTCAGCGAGTAGTTTTGCCTCGGGTGACAGGGTCATCCCCACAGTCGTTGCGCCCAATCGATAGAGTGCATCAATTTCCGCTCGAGTCTCAAATTGGGGGCCAGTCATCTGTGCTACGATTTGGTCTACATCAACTCCAGGTTGGGCTTGTTGTAGAATCGTACGAACAATATCTCCTGCCGGATGTGAAAAATGTCTAGATATATCTGCATGCACGGCATCATCATCATGGAAAGTAGAAACAACACCACTGAAATCTATCATATCACTAGCCATACCTAAACTGCCAGGGGGGAAGTTAGGAGCCATACTTCCGATTGAATGAATGGTAAGAACTACATCCTCATCAAGCAAAGTTGCCGCTTGAGCATTGGCTCTGAAATTGATGCTATGAGGGGGGGTGGTGCCAACGCCGTGATGTCGATGGATGAATCTTAATCGGTGTTCTGATCCATCCTTGCCGTCTAGAATCAGACTATGGATGGGTACTGGGCCATTTGGGGTATCAACCACCTCTTCTAGGGAGCTTTGAACAATATACGATGAGCCCTCTATTGATGGGTTGGCAAATAACTTCTTCATTCCGGTTCCGGCTATGATAGAGAGGGAATTCATAATTCGCCCATGGGCAGAAACTATTGAATGATTTTGGAGGACAATCTCACTTGTTTAACCATAGGAATGCCGGTAACGATGTGCTCAGCACTGCAACTATCCAGCTGATGATGCTGCCAAGTATCATCCCGTGTTCGTGTAATGCCCAGGTTGCAACCAGTGCATAAGCGGCCACCGAGGAACCACCCAACATCATCGGACCAGCAGCACCTGTCGGAACCTTTGGGCCTTGAGAAATCCAAAGACTCACCATGGTTGTCAGGAATATTGCTGGAAAGACCGAGGCAAGACCTGCGATAAGAGGCATCCCAAGACCTGAAAGATACACTGCGATTCCAATGGCAATTGCAGCCCCAACTCCTCTTGATAGAAGCACACCACTACTGACCGCCCTGCTTCCTCTTGGTGCATCAGTGGGTCTCCAAGTCATCCATATTCCAAGAGTGATTAGCACAAACATTCCAAGCACCCCAATCAGAAGGCGTGAATATCGCTCGATTGCGAAATCAAGGCATAGGGACAAGAGGATTGCCAAGATGGCCCATGATACAAGTGAAACCATAGCCATTTCGGGGAGTTTGACATCTTGTTTGAGCCGGGGATAGAGAACCCATGAGCCTACGAATAGTGAGTTCAGGACCATCCAAAACGGTACCAACGACAGGCTGGTCAGCAGAGCATCCTGACCACCTGCAAGATACATCCCTATTGCGGCAGGAACTATCGTCGTCGGTAGGGTGCCAAGAATTCCTCCGATGACTCCGCCCCATCGTTCAATCGCTACGGTGACTGCAATGGCAATCAGTCCCGCAAACAAAGCCGACAGTAGGATGGTCTGCACAAGGTAATCGAAATGCAGACGAACTTTGAAACTTCACAGTGATGTGTTCAAGATATCCACAAACAGGATGGTGCCGGGGGCAGGATTTGAACCTGCGAACCACTAGGGAGAGGATCTTGAGTCCCCCGGATTTGACCGCTCTCCAACCCCGGCTTGTTTCGGCCCTACGGCCTTCCTTTCATCAAGACTGCGCTCATTCTTCTTCGCTGGCAATATCGAGTTCCGATGGTCTTGGGGGTGGAATCTGAGCAATCAATGCAATTTCTTCCTCCTCTACCACATCACTTTCATCCCAGATATCTTCATCATCCACATCAATATGTAGTTGTGACCTCACCAACATGAATACCAGAAATACACAGACGATGATGAGCAATCCACCTAATGCCCATTTCATTTCATCTCCCGAAGCACTGTTATCGACCAAGGAATCTCTGACTATCCCCAATGGAATAGGCGAGAGGACATCTTCGCCTTCGACACCGATATACAATTGCTGGTCTCCAAGATGTGCGACTTCATGGTCGAAAGAGTACTGCGCAGAGAGCCCTGGTAACAATCTGAACTCTTCAGTCGTGTCTAGCACAACCATTTCTCCATCTTCTTGCTTCAGTAGTTGCATCTTGGTGTAACCTTCTAAAGTTCCAGTATTCTGAATCTGAATGTCGATTGTGATAATCTCTCCCAGTTTTGGAAGACGGGGATTCACTGAGATGTAGGTAATCTCAGGTGAGAAATCGATGAATTCCCACAGCGGTCTTCTGGGTTCGAATTCAGAACCAGGTCCGATTATTTTGTTGCCGCTGAGATCGCGACCTTCAACCCAGATGATGATATCATCTGAGCCTCTGAGTTCAATCCCCTCCAGAGTTTCACTGAGATTGAGAACGTCGTGGTAAATATCTCCAGAGACATGATTCACCAGTAGTTCACCAGCAGCACCAGTAATCGATAGACCATTTCGTTGGAATTTCCAGTACAATGTCAGTTCCCCCTCAGGCATTCCATTATCGTCAGTGACCGTGAAAGAAACTTGTAGGGCATCCAAGGTATCTGAGCGAATTCTCGTCAATGAAGTGCTATGGAAGGCGATTCTAGGCGAATCATCATCCAATCGAATGATGATATCAAGCCCCTCAACAGTATACCCCTCTATGCTGGAAACCCCAATCACTAGATTTCCAAGGAGGTTAGGAAAATCATCTGTTCTGAATGCAAATTGTGCTTGACCGGTTTCATTACCTGTTAGGAACAGATTTTCTTCCATCTGTGAAAGCCCTCCAAGAACGCGGGCGCTGGATTCAGTTCCATTAGGAATGTAGAGTGCCCGTATTCCACTTCCAGAGTGGAAAACCCCCCATTCGATGTCAATGATATCTCCAGGGGCGAGGTAGAGATTTTCTCCTACGAGAGTACCATATGCGGGAACAAGATCAACCCATGAGATGAGGGCCACCTCCAATTCATCATGCAGCGACCAGTTCAACCATTCCAGATTCGTTAGTCCTAGGCCTAGGTCTTCACCTTGGTCCTCTATTCTGAATGAAGGAATGTATTCTTCATTGCCGATGATGGAGATAGCGGACCATGAAATAATGAAATCCATGTATACGCCATATTCTGGATATCTGTCTTCAACGGTGAATCGAGGTTCTGTGATGAAGCAGTTTTCATCCCAACTCATTGGGCTTTCCGACCAAGGTCGGAATTCAATCCAACAATCATCTCTTTCTCCAGTGAGGTCGAAATACATGACATCGAGGCTGTTCAGACCATTCAGATCTTCGATGATGAAAGAGAAACGGTGCTCTTGTCCAGGTAGTAGATATTGTTCTTCATGGCGTTCCATAGCCAGATTCATCGGTTCGATCAGGGTTTGTGAGTCGAGCATCAGAGTCACTGTTGCTAGGTCGTTTGACAGACCATGAGAACCACCACCTTCCAATGCCACGCCTGCTAGATCATTGCTGGTGACGTAAAGGCTGACTACACTGGTTGTGAACGAGTTTTCCACACCAATGAAGGGAAATTCGATGATTTCATCCGCTCCAAGATTCAATTGCACAATCAGTTCTTGATATTCAGATTCTTGTGCAATTCCATCACCATCATCCTCGAAAGCCTGCCTCCAGTAGTGGAGGGTCAATTCATCCCCAAGTGCATGGTTGTCAATCACCTGTAGTCCAAGAGCCAATGGAATTTCCTGATTCCAAACGTGGCCATCTGCAGGTTGGTCTCCACTGGGCGTCATCGCGTAAAGGATTCCCAGTTCGGGACTGGAACCATCCCATCGAAATTCCGCCCCACGCAGTCCCGTGGTTGCATCTTCAATCAGCCCCTCGGGAAGGTTCGTAGGCCCAGCATCATGGAGATATGCCTTCAGACTCATTATTTCATCAACTGATAACTCATCATCAGATTCTGGCAGTGTGACCACCGCCGACCATTCTCCATCATTGCCAATATCAAGGATGGTGGATTGTGAGAAGTTTCCTTGTTGTAGAATCAATTCAATTAACGCCTGACCTGCTGGAACCCAAGAGGCGACAGAACCTTCGAAACGTATCTGCCCGTTGATGCTGATGTCTGAACCTGCAGAGACAGGCCATGGGTGATGAGGGTCAAGCATATCTGAGATGTCGCGTCCATATTGGTCTGAGACCTCTATGTTGACCAATTCAAGGTCATTCTCGACGGCATTTCCCGCACTGAATCCAACAGTCTGTACTGCGGGGCCCAGATCAGTGCTGACAGCATCATGAGCTTCGGTCATGAAGTGAATGAGTGGATGGTCATCCCACAACCAAGTCGTGCTCCAGACCCATTCTACTTCCCAGTATTCATCAGTCCGCGAGACTGTGGTATTGGCGACATCCCAATCAACGAATCCTTGTCCAAGAGGCTGTTCAAATATCGGTGTTCCAGCATCAGGGTCAACAATCCGCATCAATACTTCAGAACTCGCAGGACTTCGAATAGGACTCATCATTAATTCAATATCAGTGAAGGCCTGATTCTCCAGATGTCTATGTCTTGTCACCGCATGATATACAGAACCATCTGGTACCATCGCTTCTGGAACTTCAACGATGTCATTCTCAATGAGATGCAGCCATTCCATTGCTCCATCGATATGTACGCTGCCACGCTCTGCACTGAAATTGACAGGAATGTCGACCATGGATGAATTCTGTATGAGCGATTGTTCAAAGAGGACCTGTGCCATATCATCAGGATCCAGTGAAACATTCTCCTTCAAGTCGTATGAGAACATCATCCGATGCACGTCGACACGCCACTTTCCGGTGGCGTTGTAGAGATAGCGAAATTCTTGGAACTCAAGTGATTGAGGAATAGAGAAGTTGACCGTGGGGCCGTACATCAGCATGCTCCATCCATTCGATAATATGTCTCCTTGAGCCAGACCGACGTCCCACCCATCCCAAGCCCCTGGAATCGTGGAGTTATTGAGATCCGAACCAAGATACGTCAAATCAACCGAGAATTGGTATGAATCAATGTCTGCAGAAACAGGGAGATATGTGCTGAAGTTTAGTAGCTCATCTTCAACTACCATCGATGCAGATTGTGAATTCAAATCGTATCTTGTGGTCAGATTGTTGTTGGTCACTTCAGCGTGAGAAATGATGGATTGTAGACCATGATGCCCGATTGGATGAACAGAGTCTGATGGCCATGCCCATTCTGGATATTCACTTTGCCAGCGTTGGATGGAATTTGGGCCGTTGCTTGTCATATCGTCGCCGACATCGATTGCAGGGTCATCAGCAATTCCGTGATAGCGGGAACGCAGATCGAAGGATTTGACCCATCCCCCTGCTATTATTGTCAATCCAGCATTGATATTTCCCATCATCTTGTCTTGATGGATGATGGTGGTTGGGCTTGATATCAATTGACTGCTTTGTCCTATATTCAGATACACCCCACTGCAGACGCATGTCAATTCCATTTCTTTGATTGGTCGGTGATCAGGGAACATGAACCAGATGTATCCATTACGGGAACCATTCACTTCCCATCTTTCATTTACAGAATCCCATGTCACTTGGTCATAATTTGAAATGTCTCCTCTCCGCCATCCTTCGCTGAGTGTTTCTTTGTTCAGATGAACGTCTGCTCCGATGGTGACCTTATCAATGATCGGCGTCAGATACGGGTCATCTGTGGCGAGGTGAAGGCGAACACGGATACTTGGATGTGCACTCCAGTTGATACTTTGAAGATTCAGTGGAAGGCCCATGTTCTCGATCAATACCTCATTAGTGCTACTCAGAATAGAAGCCCTGACCGATGTACCAGCAGGAACCTTACCCCTTGCGTCCAGTAGCCCATAGCCCCAATCATCAGCCTCTATCAGGGGAGAAGTCCAGTTTCCTTTAGTCTCGAAATAATCAACTTCTATGCCCACGTCGTCGAGATACCATCCCCATTCCTCGACATAGGTGTCAGAGAAGAAAGAAAATCGGAAGCGTACATCTTGGCCTGCGAGATTTGAAACATCAGCCCTCTTGATGGAGAATGGATGAGCATTGAAACAACCTGATGGTACCAGTGAGCCATCGAAGATACCCTTCAGATGAAGTGGTGAAAAGGGATTGACGGTGGAGTTGGTATCATAGAAATTGCTTAGATTCTGGCCAAAGTGACTCCATGTTGTTCCATCATCTGTAGAGAGGTAAACGGCACCCCCGTCCCAGTTGGGTTCTGCACACATCCAGTGTTGGAAGGCCAATCTAGCACTTGCATTTTCAGGAATATGCATTGAGGGAGTGATAAGATGGGTCCACATATCGGGTAGATATTTGCCAGAGAATTCGATTCCCGCACCAGTGCTGCCACTCGGGAATCCAGTCATCGGACCATGTCCTGGATAATTTCCAAATGCCCACCCCCTGTTTCCAGTTTCAATCTCAACACTCCATCCATCGGGCCACAATGGCGAATCTTCGAAACCAAAAGCACTCCATGTGGGTCCATTATGGCCATGATTCGTGACATGTTGCCATTGTTGAGAAACGTTGGTGGGTGAATGCGGCGTAACGCTGTTGTTGCTGGTGAAATTATCGAGTAGCATTTCTTTGTGATTGGGTTGAAATTGATTTGAGTGCAGGGTCGGGTCATCGATGTAGAGACCTTCCCAGCCACTGATTCCATAGCCGCCATTGACCTGACTATCAGTTGTCACTCTGAACCTCAACCATATCTGGGATTGATTTGCGAATGTAGGCAATATTGGGATTATCACGCGTTTGAAGCCATTAGATTCAGCATAATACCAGATTCCATCGATGTACATTCCAGTTCCGGGGATTCCTGGAGATGCAGAAAGCGTAATCCAATTATTCCCATCCAGACTCCCTTCGACGTTCAAATTGTCATTGTTTGCTCCTTCAATATCCCAATCAACCCACATTTCCAGATCCAAGGGTGCACTCATTCCGCTTGTATTTGCAGAGACCACGATTGCACCATCTGCATTTGCAGCATATGCTCCATTTGGATTGCCGTGGAACCAAGAATTGGTAGGTTCTCCTGAATTAGTCAAATTGATTGCATCGATGAACCAGCCGGGCCTCTCTTGACTGTGATTCGTAGTCATGATATTGAAACGGAATCGAATCGATGAAGAATTTCTCAATATGTCCTGGCCCAGTTGTAGATCAAGCGAAAATTCACTATGTTCCCATGCGCTTGCATTGGTGCCGACAAAGGCCGGCATTCCATTCTCCAAGTTATCGGAGTGTCCACCAAGCGGTTCTATCTGCTGCCAACTTCCATTGTCGAGGCTTGCTTCGACCCATGCTCCATCATCATCATCGACCGATAACCAATGTTCGAAATGGAGGCTGTAGTTACTCACCACATTCGGTAAGTCAATCGATTCCGTCTGCATCCATTCAGATGTTCCAGGGGGTAGTCCACCTTGCGAGGTTGCTGCTGCTACCAACAATCCTTCTGGGGCAGTACTGGGGGCAGAACCATTGATATTGCTGAAATTCACTGCACTGACTGACCAGATGTGAGAGGATGATGTGTATCCATTGAACTGCAAGCGTAGTGTTTCAAAATCATCAACCCAGCCTACATCTTGATCTGGTGCCAGACTGAGTTTATCTTGGAAATGTGAAGTGGAGGTCAAGTCGTTGCTGCCCATCGTCAGATTCTGATTCTGGATGCCCGCTCCAAACCAACTTCCATTCCCTCCATCCATATCCCATCCGGTGCTGAGATTGAGCCAGCCATCGGTGATTGATGCATTGGCTGGAATGGTGAAACCATCGGTAAGAACACTGACCTCGGTATTGTCAATAGTACTGTTGGAGCCCAATGTGCTTTCTCCAGAATACAGAGTCTGATAGGCTGATGAAGGAGCGAGGAAGGGTGAAGCCGAGGATATCAGTAGCAGTGTTACCAGCGCTATCGCTCTCCATCTTCCAACCACCGAATGCCCTACTCGCACGCGTACACCCGGGCCGACAAGGTCGGCCCGATGGCCTTGAAACCTGTGAATCCATGTCTTTACTCTTCATCGAAGCAATATCTTCCATTCTGAACAGTGCGAGCATTCAAGGGATGGGCGCGATGCAGTCCTTGTGAGCGCGATGTCTGAGGTCTCGAAAACGGCAAGGAAACTTGATGCCAAACGCTCCAAAGAAATCGAGGAAGAGTTGTATGCTACATTGCGTAAACAGGTGGAAAGAATGCATCCTGTGCAACTTCCATTCTCTGAATTCTGGAGACAGAGTGGAGATCTACTCGACCATATCGAGGGGGAATTGAATAATTCAGTTCGAGCCGAAGGGCACACCCTTCGCTCCCATACAGCAAGCAAACGGCAAGCAAATGTTCGTCGGGCACTGACAGAATTGGCTCGCAAGAGATTGGTAGCGTTGTTGAATCATGCAGTTACTACTAACCTCAGGCCAATGGGGGAAATTGATTCTCAGAATATTCCATCATTGGATTGGAATAAGCATGATTCCTCTGAGAAACAATTCTACAACCAATGTGTTCGCTTGGTTGAATCGTTCAAGGCGAGTGTTGATTGGACTGAGATGCACAAAGGCGCAGGGATTTCTGAATCCATCCCAAAGGTGGAGTCGGGGACTAAACAGCTCGATGAATTCATTGAACAACCCGGAGGGTTGACTGGAAGAGGCCCCCCCCCTCTTGAGATACTCATGAAAGAAGAGAAAGTTCTCGATGAGTTCGATGAAGATGAAGAGGAAAGAATCGCTAGAGTGGAAGGTTTTCCTGAGATGATGGAGATGGCAAATCAATCTCAATCAGAACAAGCAACAACCCATTATCCTCCTGATTCTCCATTAATTCCATCGGGCAAAGACACAACTCTTGAAGAAATGATCAGTGTGGAGCCAACATCTTCTAACCTTTCTCCAGAGCCTTTGAGTATCGATGTTCAGGAGCCTGATGAACCTGCATTGAAGTCAGTTGAACTTCTGAGAATCAGAATTTTGGAATCATCAGAAGAACCGATAATCACTGCTGAGGGAGAAATAGATCTTGAGGCGGGCGATGTCCATCAACTGGAAGAACAGATTGCAGATTATTTGATTCAAGCGGGAGTGGCTGAAGCCGCACCACTGTGAACCACTCAATTGGCGTGGCGCAGAGATATCTCGATGGAGACTGTATCTGGAATTGGCAACTTCAGTACCTTTCGAAGTGCATTCTCATCTTTGCTTGTTCCGACCTTCATCTCAAGCATACGCTTGTGGATTCTCATTTCCCAATGGTCCCAAGTCTCACTCCCTTCACCATCAGGACTTTTGCGGCATGGGACCACCAGTCTTCTGGTGGGTAGGGGGATTGGTCCACGGAGTTTAATATCTGCACCATCGCAGATATCTTTGATCTGACTGCACACGAAATCGACGTCCCGGTGATTTTCACCGGTCAGTTTGATGACAGTTACTCCAGCCAAGTGATCACGCCTTCTTTGTCATCTCCACTTCTCACGTTGACCGAATCACTTCTTGTCGATCTTCATGCAGACGCCGGCTGCGACGGTCTTACCCATGTCGCGGATAGCGAAGCGGGACAACTCAGGGAAGGTGTCCATCTGCTCGATTGCCATTGGCTTGGTAGGCTGGAAGCGGATCAGACAAGCGTCTCCAGTCTTGAGGAAGGAAGGATTTGCTTCCTTTCCATTCTTGTTGGTCTTCTCTAGAAGTTCCAAGAATCGAACTGCAACCTGCGCTGTGTGCGCGTGGAATACGGGGGAGTATCCTACTGAAACAGCCTTTGGAATATCCATCAACTGGATTTGCCCTACGAATGATTCATCGTGGCGTACGAAGGTAGGCTCGTTGTCAGCGTATCCAGCCACGTCTCCACGGCGGATGTCTGTTGCAGCAAGTCCACGAACGTTGAATCCGACGTTGTCTCCAGGCTCAGCCTTGGGCACATTGGTATGATGCATCTCAATGGATTTGACTTCAGCACTCTGCTGACTGGGGTTGAACACCACAGTCTTTCCAGCGTGAAGAATTCCGGTTTCGATCTTGCCTACAGGG
>JASMHR010000045.1 GCA_030750665.1 Candidatus Poseidoniaceae archaeon | reverse complement strand
ATTCAACTGGCCACTCAGGTGAAAACGGACTTGATTCAACTGGCCACTCAGGTGAAAACGGACTTGATTCAACTGGCTTCGCCAGTTGAAGTCTTATCAAGGGGTTGATGGTCGCCGAGTTGATAGTAATGGGAGTCAATACTGATTTACAGGTCATGCTTAAGGGAACCGAGTTGATCAAGCGAGGTTTTGCTCGTATGCAACAGGGTGGCGTCATCATGGATGTCGTCACTCCCGAGCAGGCGCAGTTGGCCGAGGATGCAGGCGCAACAGCGGTCATGGCTCTTGAGCGTGTTCCGGCAGATATCAGGAAAGCAGGAGGTGTCGCTAGAATGAGCCATCCTGATTTGATTAACGGCATTATTGAAACAACTTCCATACCTGTCATGGCAAAGGCGAGAATCGGACATGACATGGAGGCCGCAGTTCTACAGGAACTTGGGGTTGACATGGTAGATGAATCCGAGGTCCTGACTCCTGCAGACCCATTCTTCCACATTGCGAAGGATGATTTCACCATTCCATTCGTCTGTGGCGCCACTCATCTTGGAGAGGCGGTACGCAGGATTCACGAAGGTGCAGCGATGATTCGCACGAAGGGAGAAGCAGGAACAGGTAATGTGGTCGCTGCAGTCACCCATGCACGACTGATTAAGCAGGAGATTGCCCAACTACGAACATTGGATGCTGAGGGGCTCAAGGTTGCGACCGATGTCATAGTCGATAGATATCATGACTTGGCAGCCCAGTCAGTACTCCCAGGAAATGTGGCGATGACTCCATTCGGGGCATTGGATGAATCTTTCAATCAGGATGTTCATGACCTGTTGGTCCAGATTGTTGAGATGGGAAGACTTCCAGTAATCACCTTCTCTGCTGGCGGTATTGCTACTCCTGCGGATGCAGCGCTGATGATGAGACATGGTATGGATGGGATATTCGTTGGCTCTGGAATATTCAAATCAACGGATCCAAAAACTACCGCAGATGCTATTGTCATGGCAACACATCATTTCGACGATCCTGCAGTTATTGCTGAGGCTTCAGCGATGATGGGTGAGGCAATGCCTGGATTGGAACTTGATGAACTTGAAACCCGTCTTGAAGAACGTGGTTGGTGAAGCGATATCAGCCAAATAGGCCACTTCAAATAGTGGTGGTCGGTCGGCTGGACGCTCGTAGGGTAGCCCCTGCAACGAACCGAGGGATGAATCATGGCCAGTCGAACAGGCGCAAAATCGCGCGCAGCAGCAAGAAAGCAAAAAGACAAATGGAAGGCCAAGAGATGGTTCACCATTCGTGCACCTAGATTTCCATGGGATTTCAAGCGCATTGGTGAGACCCTCGGGGAGGAAGAAGAATACATCATTGGAAGAACATACGAACTTACTCAGCAGGAGTTCGATGGCGATTTCAGCAAGATGCACGTCAAGTTGCGCTTCAGCGTAATCGAGTGCGTAGGGCAGGATGCGTTGACCGAATTTGTTGGACACAGTCACCAATCGGACCACGTTCGTAGGCAGATTCGAAGATATCGAGGAAAGGTCGATGGCGTGGTTGATGTTGTTACTATCGACGGCTATCTTGTTCGTCTCAAGCCCTTGTTGATCACCGAGAAGCGAATCAAGTCAAGTGTCAAGGCAGCCATGCGCCAGAAAGCAAGTGATGTCATCTTGACCAATGCTTCTCGAAAGACCTACGCAGAGTTACAGAAGGCTTTGTTGGGCGGTGAATTGGAAGAAGAGATTCGTAATGCGGTCAAGGTCATCTATCCCGTACGTTCTGCAGTCATTCGCAGGAGTCAACTTCTACAAACTGGAGTTGTTTCTGAGAGCGGACCAACTCTAGATGAGATTCATGCGGAGGAAGAACGCCAGACAGCAGAGGTTGCAGCGCGCAAAGCCGCAGCTCTGGCTGCAGCAGAAGATGGAGGCGATGTTACCGAAGAAGCAGGCGTTTTGGCTGCAGCCGAGGCCATGGAAGCAGTTGCTGATAAAACAGCGGAAGAAGCACCTGCCGAAGAAGCAGAGGAAGGAGCGGAAGAACCTGTTGTCGAAGAATCAGCACCTGCAGATTCGGATGATGATTTCTCCACCTTGCCAGGAGTCGGGCCAGCAACTGCCAAGAAATTGGTGGCAGCTGGACTTTCTTCATTTGCTGCTTTGAAGGAAGCAGGAGTTGATGGAATCTCCGAGACCAAGGGAATTTCTGCCGCATTGGCTCAGAAGATATTTGACCATCTCAGTTGAAGGACCGGTTCTGCTCATGCATCTGCATGAACGATGAAGAACGCCCTGTCGATGTTGAGCAATGGCTTGCTAGTGGAGCAGGTGAACGTGTGTTGGCTGTAGCTGAATCGGGGGTATCGGGAATCCTCTGCGATGGCCGTTTCGATACCATGATGGCACGCACTGCGAGATTCCATGACAAGCATGCTTTCGCAGATAACAATGGGCATGATATGGGCTATCGTCTTGCTTTAACGATCGAGGAACTGGGTGAATTGGCTGCTGCAGTGACCAAGGGCAAACCAAAGTCTGACCTCGAAGAGGAATTAGCGGATGTATTGATTTTGATACTTGGGCACGCTTTGGCTATGGACATTGATCTTGAACGTTCGTTCCACGACAAGATGGACCGGATAATGCTCCGGCCTTCACGTACTGGGCGCCTAGGGGTAAGGGTCACTGAGTACACTGGAGAATCCTGAGTATCCATGGGTGTTGGTCACCTTCTTCTTTGGTGACTGGACTTTGAGAGACCTCTTCCATCCCATCTGGAATAGTGAAGAACGTGTCTGCATCAGAGACCACGGTTTGGACTTCAGTCAATTCGATGGTATCTAGTTGGAAGAGGTTGTAGATTTGACCTCCTCCGATGATGAATGCTTCCTCTACATTTCCGCATGCAGCAATGGCAGCTTGCGGTTCACGGGCCATGATGACACCGGCAAAATCCTGATTTCTGGATAATACGATATTGAGTCTACCATCCAATGGTCGTCCAATACTCTGGAATGTTTTGCTTCCCATGATAATAGGTCCACCCATGGTTCTTTTTCTGAACCGTGCGAGGTCCGAAGGTAGCCTCCAAGGAAGCCTTCCGTCTTTGCCAATAGCCCCTTCAAGGTCACTTGCCACAAGAGCGATCAGTTTCATCAACACACCTCAGACAGAAATTGGTGCGGCGATGTGTGGATGGTGCTCATAGCCTTTGACCTCAATGTCCTCAAACTTGAATGAGTCGATATCATTTACATCTTCATTTAGATATAGAGTGGGCAACTGCATGGGGCTCCTTGAGAATTGCTCACGCGCTTGTTCAAGATGATTATTGTAGAGATGGGCATCACCAATGGTGTGTATGAAATCACCGACGCCAAGGCCACAGACCTGTGCCATCATGTGCACCAACAGGCTGTATGAGGCGATGTTGAAAGGAACACCAAGGAATACATCGGCACTGCGTTGATAGAGTTGACACGATAACTTCCCATCATTCACGTAGAATTGAAAGAACGCATGGCATGGCATCAATGCCATCTCATCCAGTTCCCCAACATTCCATGCACTAACGATGATTCTCCTCGAAGTGGGATTGGTCATGATCAACTCAATCGCTTGAGAAATCTGGTCAATGACCTGACCCTGAGTAGTTTCCCAACTGCGCCATTGCTTGCCATAGACCGCTCCTAATTCTCCATTTTCATCTGCCCATTCATTCCAAATTCGAACCCCATTCTCTTGTAGATATTGTATGTTGGTTTCTCCTTTCAAGAACCAAAGCAACTCATGAATAATCGACTTGAGGTGCAATTTTTTGGTTGTGACCATTGGAAAACCTTCGCTTAGATCAAAGCGCATCTGATGTCCGAAAACAGAGATGGTCCCGGTCCCGGTTCTATCTTCCTTTTGAGCGCCCTCTTCGAGGATGCGCCCGATAAGGTCGAGATACTGCTGCATGCGATTCAGCAGTGCTTCAGAAAGCCGGTTCTTCAATGATTGGAATCATGGAGCAGTGAATGGAAGGCCAAAGACATCAGTTTTGGAAACCCCGTCTTGATGCTCAGGGCGCTCCCAGAGCGGCGATGTCGCGCATCAGGTCATCGGTGAATCCGCGAAACATTCCTGCCAATTCGGCCTTTCTCTGCGCCTCATCCATCTCCAACAAAGCAGCGATATCGTCGCTAGAGAAATCATTCTTCTTCAGCCAGTCATTCCACGAGGTTCCATGACCACAATTGATTTTCACCCTTTTCCACAAACGTGGGATTTTGTGCACTTTTGGAGCCATCATTTCTCTAGTCCCAATCAAAGCCAAAGGGATCACCGGAACCTCGGGATGTGCAGCTGCTAATCGGGCAACGCCTGTCTTACCCTTCAACAAGAAAGGTGCCTCAGTATTTTTGGAGCGAGTACCTTCTGGGAATATGCCAAGACAACGCCCCTCTGTGAGAATGTCGCTTGCTCTTGCTAGGGCACCCCCTGCACCCGATTCTCGTTCAGTCTTTATCTGTCCAGTTGCCTTCATAATAAGTGAGATGCCGGGTGTGGTGAAATGTTCATCCTTGGCTAGATAATGCAGTTTTCTGCGAATTGTGGAGATTATGAAGAGCGGGTCCACATGTGAGAGATGATTGGCAGCGAATATTGCCGAACCCTTCCGGGGAATTCTTCTCATCCCACGCGCTGAAAGGCGAATAAAAAATCGAAAAAATGGGACTAAAGTGTGCTGCATGAATCCATAGGTGGCGGTTGAGGGTAGTGGGGCCTTTGTACCCTTTATCTTGACCTCATCTCCGAGTTCTGACCATGCCTTGATAACATCCGTCATGGGCTTCGCTCAGGTCAGTTGATTTTAGAGATGGCGGCTGAATTGATATCGAGGAGCGAATTGCAGCGGTATTGTATTGAGAGCGAGTCGAGTGGCGATAATATGCGCTCCACTCCATTGGCCATGCTGTTGGTGTTGCTCATTATCCAACCTCTTGTACTTCCCGTGGCAGCAGCATCATGGGAAGAAGATGGTTGGTTAGAGACCTTGGGTGCAGAAGAACGTCTTGTGGCAGGAGATGAGTTTGCATGCCACGGAATGCCGGGTCTATCATGGCAGGCTGATCCTGGGGCAGTTGCCACTGAATGTCGAGAATATATCAGCGACCGAATTGCCGCTTCGAGTTGGGGAGACCAGCCTCTATCGGCAAGAACCCCTGCTGGATTGACATATATTGACCATGCTCTTGTTGACGATATTGGTTTTCCTGTCCATGGAGATTTAACCGGTTTGGGTGACACCGCTTGGCATTCATCGAATGATGAACCAGAACAGCCAGAGGATTGGTACAATCTTGGCCGAAGAGGCGGTAGTCTTGAGAAAGATATGAACACGGTATCAGAAGTTGAATCCGAGGCATCCAAGGGCGGATTATTGAATTTTTATTGGATTGGTAAGGTTGGAGAAAACACCATACGCCATGATTCTAAGATAGAGGCTTGGTTACTGGAAAGTGATGCTTGGTTCACAACCTGGGGTGTTGCATGGAGCACCTGGGTGATTCAGCGTTGCCATCAGTTCGAACATGATACACTGAGTACAGATGCTGATGGAAAATGGTGGTTCGAGGTATCGCGTCCTGCTGCTTGCCAATCGATTGAAGGTAGGGCATGGGATGTTCCAGTCACGTGGAGAATCAATGCAAGCCAGTCTACAGTTTCAGCAGTCGTATATTCTGAGACAGGTGAATCTCTGAAACAATTGGAAGTCACTGAAAACCAACTTCAGAGTGGTTGGAGGATGGATGATGGACATCTGCTTCTCACGGCACCCATAGGAACTGAAATTGAGATAACTTTTGAGGATGCGGATGTGGATGTTGATATCCTCGATGAGAAATGGTTCAATGGTCGCTCCTTTGCGGTCACCATTGCCTCTCATTCTACTGAGGACTTATTCACTTGGTCGAAACGATTCGATGCTTCTTCGGACCTCAGATTCACTTGGCTCTTGACTCCTAGAGATGTTAGGGCATCATCTCCATGGCTTCCTATTGTCGGCGTCGTCGTCATCTTGTCGTCGATATTGGCATTCTCTCTCATCATTAACAAGGATAGGCGATATTTCGGCTCCACCGAGGAAGAATGATCAAAACGGGTCTCGTTCGATGTGCACCCCTGCATCGTGCAGGCGCCTCTCTGCAAACTGCAGTAGTTCTGGGATTGCTTCTGGCGGGCTTACACCTTCGGGGATGTGTCCAGCGAGGGCAGCATCGATTGCTGCAAGAGTGACTAAACCTGTGGTCCGTGCCATAGAAGACCACTTTCCATCTCCTCTATCGAGCAAGAAGCCATTCCACATTCCAGCGTTCGTCTCAGCCTTGATCAATAGAATCGTCATCTCGTCTCTGTTTGAATCAAATTTCCATTCTTCAATCAATTCTTCATTGCCAGATGAGGACAACCACTTGTCGTAGTGGCCCGGCCATCTGAGTGTATACTCCAGCATCGTTTCTGCCTCGATGGTGTCGAGCAGACTCCGTAAGCCATCGGTGACTGCTGCCTCCAAGGTGCCGATTTCGGGGATATCAACGAAATGTCTCATTCCAAGTGCTTCCAATTCCATGCTTCTTCCATCTATCTTGACTCGGGCTGGGCGGGTATATTCCTCGATGACATCAGCTGGTGAGAATGGGGCCATGTATGACCATCCATCGTCTGGTTCAGCAGGAATTCCTCCTACTAGAATCTCTACCTTGTGGGCACCATTCAGTGCTGCAGTCCAGAGGTTTGACAGACCTGGGGCAATGCCTACATCGTAAACCATCCTTCCAGTGGAGTGTATGCGCGGGTCTTCGATGGTGAAGGCTAGATCAACCACGGTCTGCTCATTGTCAAGCAATGGCTTGCGAGCCTTATCGGCTATGCCACCTGGCAACATGTTGACCCAGACATCCACTCCTTTCATCTCCAGTATCTCTGGAGAGAGTGCGTCAGCGCAGATGACCTTGCAGTTCATTGTATCCAGCGAATCGGAATCGAGATCGACTACTGTTACTTCATGCTCCTCTAGATGTGAGGCAACGAAACCGCCAACCAGACCCGCTCCAAGAACCACTATCCGCGCCATCGTATCACTACGACGATGGGCCTCGAGCACTTCATCGTGGCGAAGCCTTCATCCCCTGTCTGAGCGGCCAAGGCTTCAGGTGAGTCCGTTGGCAGATGAAGTACGCATCGACCCATGGTCCAGTGCACAGTCCACTGACTATTCCCGAATCATCGACCAATTTGGATTGCAAGCGGTTGATGTTTCGGCCATCAGCAACCCTAGTATGCATCATCGTAGAGGCATCGTTTTCGCACATCGCGACTTGGATGTCGTGCTTGCAGCTCAATCACGGGGGCTTCCTTTTGGGGTCATGACGGGATTGATGCCCAGTGGGAGAATGCACCTAGGTCACAAGATGGTAATCGATCAAGTTCGCTGGTTCCAGCAGCAGGGAGCAGATGTCTCAATTGCAGTTGCTGACCTTGAATCGAATGCCACTCGAGGAGTATCTCTATCTGAAGCCAGAAAGGTCGCATTGGAAGAGTATGTTTCTAATTATGCTGCAATGGGATTGGACCCAGAACGAACCCAGGTCTATTTCCAGTCGCGCCGTTCCGTGACTCAGAAGTTGGGTTTCACTTTAGGCAAGCGAACCAACCTGAGTGAGATGGAAGCGATATACGGTTTCAGTGGTGATACCAATCTTGCCCATGTTCAGGCACCTCTGGTTCAAGCAGGCGATATCCTGCACCCACAACTCGACGAATATGGTGGTTTGCGCCCTATTGTTGTTCCAGTAGGGGTTGATCAAGACCCACATCTCCGATTGACAAGAGGACTTGCTTCGAAATCCAATTGGTTCAATGTTTCGCCAGCCAAGAACGGAGGACTGGTTATTGGCTTGTCGCTACAGGATGATAATGCAGCAGCACTTGGCATTGGAGCCGATGGCAGAATGGATAGGGAATATCGTAAGAGTCTCTTCGAAAGAATCTGCGCCGAGGTCAAGGAACTAGGGTTTGCTGATTTCATCTCTAATCCCAAGCATGGTTCGATTCAGGTTCCCTCTGCAACCACTAGTGACAGAGCCTCGATTAGGATGCGCCTTCTTGCTATAGAAAGGAGCCTTGGGGGCATTGGCTTGCTTCAACCTTCCAGTACATACCACAGGTTTGCAGTTGGATTGACGGGCGGTAAGATGAGTTCTTCTCAGCCCAAATCAACTATTTTTCTATCCGATGATGAAGCAACATTGGAGAAGAAGATCAAACGTGCTTTCTCAGGAGGACAAGCGACGGTGGAAGAGCATAGGCGCTTGGGTGGTGATCCTGAGATGGATGTCGCATACCAATACATGATGTTCTTTTTCGAAGATGATGATGATTTCCTAGAGCAGACTGCAGCCTCATACAGAAGTGGCGAGATTCTTGCCGGTGAGATGAAACAGTTGTGTTTGGAAAGAGCGACTGAGTGGTTGAGCAATCACAATGAGATGAAGGCACAGAATGCTCATCTTGTTGATGAGTTCCTAGCACACGATGCTCGTTGATCATTGTTCTAGAACTGGCGGGTCTGGTCCTAATGGCAAGGCAAGTATCTCTGCCTCACTCAGTTCTCTATCCATGGCTTCTGGGTGCAGAATCTGGCTATGGCCTCGGGGGTCCAACAATTCAAGGGTCACACCTCCATGTCGGCCCTCGATCAATTTCTCTAGAGTCCCCTCAAGTTCCACACAGCGAAGCATTTCATCATCTGTCCCATCATCAAGGTCTCTTTTGACCATGTTTACGATTTCGAGAAAACGGTTCAGGACACCTTCAACATTGCTGACATAACCGCTTGAGCCTGCACCTGGACTGACCTCTAAATCAAGTTCTTGAATACGTATCGTACAACTGGAAGAACGAACAACTCGCGCCCTCAGAACTTCCTCGCCTTGGATCAATATACTCCACGCTCCAGGTTTTCTACCTTCAGCAGGAATGAAATCGGTCTGTCTCCAGCCGCATTTCTCACACATCAGGGTTACTTGCGTATGCTCCCCGAAATAGGGGATTTCATCGACATGTGAAATCATCTTCAGGTGACCTTGTGATGCACAAATCGGACATGGCATTTCAATTTCTGATTCCATGCCACTCTTCACTCCAGAGGTCCAGCCGCGAATGCTTCATCATCAACTCCACGTATACCTCTGCACCCCGGAGGGAGAAGCAGTAGTCTCGACGCAGTCAATTGCACGATTTGCCCATTCAAGTCATTCTCAATGAATTTGTGAAGTTGGTTCAGAGCGGTCTCGAACTCAACCTCCCTTTGCATCATCCTTCCCATCTCTACAATGGCCACATCTCCATCACTGACCCAATCGAGCAGTTGTGGAACTCCGGTCAGGTCCTGTAGCATTCCTCTATGCAGAACGAAACCTCCCTCTTCAGGAATGGGCGCTGCTGGAAACAATCTTTCGAGGTCATGATAGAGAACGTCTGCTGGAGGGGGGCGGACTTGGCCAATAGTTTGTTCACTAGGCATCTCGATTCTTCTGAGGGGTTCCTTGTTGGTGGAGTCAATTCCAGTCACTGGAGGAGGAATAATAATCTCTGTAGGTTTGATGGATTCACTACTGAAAGAGTCAAGTGATGATTGATTCTCATCTTCAACTTCCTTTCCCATGTCGTCTCGTGTAGGGGAGAGGCACATGAACCTGTGGCAAATGTTTCGACGTCGGGTTGATAAGTCCCCGCTGTCTGCAACACCTCAACACTCAAGGGCCGTCGCCGCCTGCATGGTGATGTCCTGAGACAGAGGTGATATTGATGGAGGCAATGGCTGAGCAATTCAAGACTGGAACCAGTACCCTTGGAATATGTTACAAGGATGGAGTCGTAGTAGGTGCAGACCATCGAGCCACGATGGGGCATTTCATCGCAAACAAGAGCGTTCAGAAGCTCTTCAAGATCGCCGACAATCTTGCTCTGACAACTGCCGGCTTGGTTGGTCATGCTCAGAGTCTATCACGCATGTTGGCTGCTGAAGTCTCTCTGTTCGAATTGAAGCGTGGACAGAAGATGAGTGTCACTGCGGCAGCCACCCTTACTGCCAATATCCTTGGAGGCAGACCATTCTGGGTCCAGTTGTTGATCGTTGGAATGGATGAAGAAGGCCCTAATGTCTACAGCATTGATTCAGCCGGTGGAAGTATTCCTGACGATTATTGTGCAACAGGTTCCGGTTCACCATATATGTACGGTGTATTGGAAGATGGTTTCAAGAAAGGGATGACTGAGAAAGAAGCGCTTAATCTTGCAGCACGTTCCCTATCGGCCTCTGGTCAAAGAGATGCAGCCAGCGGTAATGGCATGGATTTGGCGGTCATCGACAAGGATGGATTCCGTCAATTGACCGATGCTGAGGTCAAGTCTCTGCTCAAGTGAGCCAATTAATTCCCCTCGGTTCCACTTGGAACCTGCCCTTTGCAGGGTGGTGACTCTTCATCACTCCAAAGGCCGAAAGGGGAAGGAGATGTTAGTATGAGATTGACATTCAAAGAAGTGAAAGACAAGATAAAGAAGATGGTCCCCAAGGATTTAGAGTACGAGGTTGAACTTGAATCAGCCTCCGTGGCGATAGTCACTCCTACTCCTCGTAAATTCGATAGAGGCGGCCTGTTGGGGAAGATTGGTAGCGCTGTGAAGCGCAGAATCGTTTTACGGCCCTCAGATGATATTCTGATGGATGAAGACAAGGCCGAACTTAGAATCAGAGAGGAGATTCCAGATGGAATCAACATCTCAACTGTCCATTTTGATCGCTGTTTGAAGGAAGTACTTGTTCAGTGTGATAACCCAGGAAATGCTTTGGGAAAGAGAGGGGCCATCAGAGAGAAACTCCAAGATGAAACTGGGTGGACGATATCCATCGAAAGGACACCCCCCTTGCAATCAAAGACCACGCATGATATCAGGGGTTATCGCCGTGCTCATTGGAAAGAGAGAAAGAAGTTGCTGAAGGAATTTGGATTGAATATCTATCGTCCAAAAAGAGCAGGTCCTGACTGGGTGAGATTGACAGCACTCGGCTCATACAGAGAGGTAGGTCGTGCATGTCACTACATAACAACAAATGAGAGTCGAGTGATGATAGATGTTGGAGTCAACATTGCATCTGATACAGATCCAATGCCATACTTCAACGCACCAGAGGCATTGCCATTGGAGAAACTCGATGCTGTGGTATTGACCCACGCGCATCTGGACCATGCTGGAATGCTGCCTGTTCTGTTCAAGTATGGATACAAGGGACCAGTTTTCTGCACTCCGCCAACAAGAGACATGATGCTGCTGCTGCAGACTGATTATCTCAAGGTCACGAGTTCGGAAGGAAAACGTCCACCATATGAGATGGAGCATATCAGAGAATGCATCAAGCACGTTGTAGATGTGGATTGGGACAAGACAACGGACATCGCTCCTGATATCAAATTGACATTCCATAATGCAGGACATATCTTGGGTTCATCATCTGTTCATCTACACATTGGCGACGGCGTTCATAATGTGGTATTGACAGGAGATACCAAGTTCGAAAAGTCATGGTTGTTCGATGCAGCTAGTTGCAGATTCCCGCGCTGTGAGACCTTGGTCATCGAATCCACATATGGGGCAGCGGGAGATTTCCAGCCCAGTCGGGCAGAAGCGACGATGGAACTGCAGGATGTCATTCGCAGGACCATCAAACGAAACGGCAAGGTGGTCTGTCCGGTGTTCGCTGTAGGGCGTAGTCAGGAGGTCATGATCGCCATCGATGAGTTGTTCCGGAGTGGAGAGATAGAGCCAGTACCTGTGTATCTAGATGGAATGATTCAGGAGGCAACAGCGATTCATGCTGCCCATCCTGAGTTCTTGACCAGTGTCCTGAAACGTTCGTTGTTGCAAGATGATGGAGATAACCCGTTCACCAGCACTTGGTTCAGACAGGTGCAGGGCAGGGATATGCGCGAGTCTGTTGTTCTTGATCACGCTCCATGCATCGTATTGGCGACAAGTGGGATGTTGAATGGTGGTCCAGTGATGGAATATTTCCGAAACTGGGCTGCGGATGAAAGAAATACGCTGTGTTTCGTTGGGTATCAGGCAGAGGGAACACTCGGCAGGCGTTTGCAGAAAGGTTTCGGTGAGGTGCCGATGCATGTAGATGGAAAGATTGAGATTGTCAAGATAGGTTGCGAGATGGTGACTATAGATGGTTTCAGTGGGCATTCCGACCGCAAGCAACTCATCGACTTCATCGACCAGATGAGTCCACGACCAAAGACTGTGATTTGCCATCATGGAGATTATCACAAGTGTAACGAACTAGGACTCAGCCTACGCGACAAATTCAATGTCACTTCTCACGCACCAAAGAATCTGGAGACCATTCGATTGGTCTGAGTGAATATTCACAGAGGAATTTCAAATCCTGAATCGAGTGGGTCCGGCAGTTTTTCGTCGACTTCTGGAGTTTCAGTTGTGAAATTCTCAGCTTTAGGCTTCAATACACCTGCCGTTGAAGTTTCTCCCTCGCTGACGGCATTGGTCTTCAGCACCAAGATTCCAATCGACAGTAGACCGAACAACAAGAGCATGAATACCGAACCGCCTTCAAGTCCATCATCTGCTCGGCTGATGGCTAGAAAGAATACGAGGCTGGCAATGCCTCCTCCGACCAAGAGATACCTGACTCTCATCTGTTATGCGACTGACCATGGTGTTCATGAACCCCATTCCTGTCCTGAGTCCATGGTGCCGGTTGATACCCCTGCCAAGAGGCGCTCTAGCAGCAAGTCGACCCCGGGTTGGTTGATGACCGCTGTAGCGCCATGGGGTGAGAATGCTGAGGACGCCTTTGACCAAGGGCTGGTGGAGATGGGACTGGGAGATTGTCGCCTCATCAGGGTAGAGGGAGCAATGTTGCCGATGGGGTTTGAGCCTATTCCTTTACGCGCCCTTCCAATGGGGTCATTGGTTGAATGTCATCTCGCGGTTGCAATGGCTGTTGACAGAGGCACCGCAAGTGCAGGAGTAGGATGGGCATCTGCCCTCACTCCTGAAGGAGATGAATGTTCTATAGTGGCCAGTCTGGTTACAGAGGAGGATTACGAGGAGACTGCATCTCTGCTCAAGCGAAATCTTCAGCGCAAACTTGCTAGTCGTGATCTCGAGGTGACTGCATTTGACATTGCAGTGGATGAGGTGACCGCAGGACAGAAGCACCACGGAGTGGCCATGGCTGCTCTCATTATGCCAGATAGTCTGAATATAGGAATGGGTGCAAGAGGCAGGGTGCGCTCTCCACCTATCGTCAAGCAGGCAGAGGAAGGAGGAGCAGGGTTTGCACCAAAGCCAAGTGGTCCGACCAAGAGTTCTGGAACTAGAAAAGCGGATTCCGGAATGGATTTCTCCTGGTGAGCGAATATATTGTATTCCATTGCCGTTTCTGAGTTGTTATGGAGCCACCTGAATGGACTATACTGCGTTGCAGTTCCTGTTCGATGTGCTTCGGACGCCGAGTTGGCAACAGAGGACGCTGTACTCGCTGTGGGGTTCTAGCAAATGATTCTACAGAAGTGGTGTCGCACGCAATGAATGTTGAGCAATTACAGAGAGAGATAGGGCTGGCTAATATACCGGAGGACTTGCGAGCAGAATTTATCGAGAAGATGCAGCACACATCACCGATTCATTCGCACTTTGAAGATGATTCACGTCGATTGAAGGAGTGTCTTCTGCGTGCTGCTGAAGATGGAAAGGTGTCCACTGAATCAGTTGCGAGATCATTGGCCAGAATGAATATCAGAATGGATGCCATCAATCTGATAGAAATGAGTTATGAGCAAGGATTACTGTTCAAGTTGAGTGAGGATGAGTGGCAGGTTCTCGACTGAATACTTATCACCGAGTCGCTGGTCGCCGAGTCATTGGGCCCGTGGGTTAGCTTGGCCAATACTCGAGCGTTTGGGACGCTTGGACTCCGGTTCAAATCCGGACGGGCCCACTTTGCGTGATGATTCTCGTTTCGTGGACCCTGGGCA
>JASMHR010000044.1 GCA_030750665.1 Candidatus Poseidoniaceae archaeon | reverse complement strand
GCAGTTTTGATCGAAACTCTTATAGAATTAGGGGCAGAAGTTAGATGGTCTTCCTGTAATATTTTTTCTACTCAAGACCATGCTGCTGCAGCAATTGCAGTCACAGGAGTTCCTGTGTTTGCGTGGAAAGGGGAAACTCTTGAGGAATATTGGGACTGCACCTTCAAGGCACTCGACCACGGAATGGAAGAGGGCCCTCAACTGATCGTCGACGACGGCGGAGATGCGACCCTGTTGATTCACAAGGGCTACCAGTTAGAACATGGCAGCGATTGGGTTCACGAAGAGACCTCCAATCATGAGGAACAATGCATCAAGAACCTGTTGAAGAAGATACATTCTGAGCGCCCAGACTACTGGACAAAGGTAGTTGCGGAGTGCAAAGGTGTGTCAGAGGAAACCACAACTGGTGTTCACAGATTGTACCAATGGGTCAAGTCAAACTCGTTACTGTTCCCTGCCATCAATGTCAATGATTCAGTCACCAAGTCAAAGTTCGACAATCTCTATGGTTGCAGGGAATCTCTGATCGATGGAATCAAGCGTGCTACAGATGTAATGATTGCTGGCAAGACTGCAGTGGTCTGTGGCTATGGAGATGTAGGCAAGGGTTCTGCTCAGGCACTCAAAGCCATGGGAGCAAAGGTTGCAATCACTGAGATTGACCCCATCTGCGCCCTGCAAGCAGCAATGGAAGGTTTTCAGGTATTGACTGTTGAAGATACTCTCGGAACTGCAGACATCTATGTCACCACCACTGGAAACAAGGATGTCATTCGACTAGAACACATGGAGGCGATGAAGGACCAGGCAATTGTCTGCAATATCGGACACTTCGATAATGAGATTCAAGTCGATGCTCTAGAAGCACGCTCAGATGTTGAAAAATTAAACATCAAGGATCAAGTTGACAAATTCACCTTCCCGGAAGGAAACAGCATCTTCCTTTTGGCCTCGGGTAGACTGGTCAATCTCGGATGTGCCACTGGACACCCCAGTTTCGTGATGTCGAATAGTTTCACCAACCAAACACTCGCACAGATCGACCTCTGGAAGAACAAAGATGTGTACAACAATGAAGTCTACATCTTACCAAAACATCTCGACGAAGAGGTCGCGAGATTGCATCTTGAGAAGATTGGTTGTAAATTGACCACGATGAGCGATGAACAAGCAGAATACATCAGCACTCCTGTAGAAGGCCCGTACAAGCCGGAACATTACAGATACTGACTAGCCTTCGATGGCTTGTGGCAGTGGCACCTCTCCAAGCAATCCCGCCTCCTCCAGCAACAAAGTGAGATCAGTATCGAGTTTCCATCGCAATTCCAGACTGATATGTTCCGAAATCAGACCCTGCCGTTCCGCATCATCAACAGCACGTTGACGAATCGCCAATAATCTTGCATCTAGGCGTCCTTGCATCCTATCCTTGAATGATTCATCCGACTTCAGTTCCTCCAGCAACTCTCTGGATTCATCTATTCGGGACTTCTCAGATGCAATTGCTTCATCGAGTTGCTCGACAGGTGCCAATCCCATCTCCTTCATCCTCTGCAATTCTAGCAATGCAGCCCCACTGGACATCAGGGTTGCAACAGCGATCTCAAACTTCTCCGTATTGCCATCGGCATCCTGTCCAACTCCCAATTTCTTCATCAGGGGAGTGATGGTCATGCCTTGTACAAGCAACGTGAACAACACCACACTGAAAGCCATCAACAACATTTCATCATATACTCCAGAAGGTAGATTCGCAGCAAGTTCAGCATCGGGATGCAGAATCCATTGGTCCAGTAGAATCAACATCAATGCCAATGGAATACTACCGCGTAATCCTCCCCAGAAAATGACATGTCGCCATGGCTTTGGAATATCTGAATCTGGACTCCATCGAGTCACAATCTCGCACATCGGATAAATGCTGAGACGTGCGATTGTGGCGGCAAGGATAGCGACCAATATCATCAGAAGTGCATCTCCTGAAGGCTCGATGCGTTCCATCATCTCAAATCCAATGAGCAAGAACAAGACGCTATTCATCAGAAAGGCGACCATCTCCCAGAAATGGTCGAGGCCGACTCGGGCCTGAGGAGTCATTGCCTGTAATTTGCCGATGTTCCCCACCATCATTCCAGCCACCACAACAGCGATGACGCCACTACCCTGGAAATGCTCCGCCAGCAGGAAGGAACCGAAAGCGACAGCAACCGTGATTGTTACTTCCAACAGATGATTTCTGGTCCAAACCAAAGCAGTATTCGCTGCAAAGGCGATTGCAGCACCCACTACCGAACCAATAACTACCATCTGAACGAACTTCAACGCTCCTTCCAACAGAGTGGAACCCAGACTTGAGGAGTCACCCATCAGACTGGCTGCGACGAGTGCAGCCATCACTTGGAACAATACCACGCCAGTCCCATCATTGAACAGAGATTCACCTTCAACGATGGTACTGAGTTGATGTGGAGCACCACATTCCTTGAACAGAGCAAGTACACTGACAGGGTCAGTTGGAGCAAGCACAGCTCCAAGAAGCAAAGCGAAAAGGAACATCTCAGGGTCACCCTGCCAAATCAATACCCAAATTATCAGACCGATACTGAACATCGAAATGATAACCGCTGGAACAGCCAATAGAATGGTCAATCTCCAGTTCCGTTTGAAAGAATGGAAAGACAGTTTGCTGGCACCATCAAACAACAATGGTGGCAATATCAGAAAGAGGATGACCTCTGCAGAAAGAATACCAGATAACTCAATCGAGAATAAATCATCAAATCTTGACATCAATCCCAATACCAGACCTGCTATCACCAAAGCAATGGTGTATGGCATATTGAAGCGGCGAATCGCTAAAGCGACCATGATAGCCATTGTCAATGCTCCAAGCAGTGGGCCAAGGGCAGAAGGAGGGATTGCACTCATAATGAAAGAAGATGGGACCAATCACTTTTACATTGACATTGAAAATGTCACCAGATGCCCATTTCCATCAAGGCATCTTCTGAAGCGTGAGTCTTTGGATCCCAACGGGGAGTCCAGACCAGATTGATATGTACACTGTTCAATCCTTCAGTACTCAAAGCGGCGCGATGTGCAGCAGCCATAATCTCTGCTGCAGCCGGACAACCAGGTGAAGTCAACGTCATGTCCACCTCGGCATGAAGTCCCGCGTCGCTATCAGAGAAACGTACTTCATAGACCAGACCAAGATCTATTATCGAAATATCCAATTCTGGATCAAGCACACTCTCAAGAGCGCTTCTGACCATCGCTTCATCAACCATCCTGACCCTCCAGTAGTGTCGCCTCTTCCTTGACCTTCTTGAACATGTTCAGAAATCCATTGGCACGGTTGGGGGATAGAGCGGAGGAAAGGCCCATTTCTTCAACGAACTTTGGAGAGAAGGCTCTCACCTGAGTGACACTGAGTCCTTCCAAAGCAGAGGCTGTTATTGCTATCAGACCTTGAACAATCCTTGAATCGGCAGCACCACGAAGATGGAAACCTCCGTTTTCGTTGAGCCCGACCATGATGTGTGCTTCAGATTGACAACCATGCACTTTTGTCTTCGCTGTCCATTCTTCTAAAGGTAATTCATCGACCTGTTCGGCCAACTCAAACAGCATCTCATAGCGCTCTTTCGCGTCGAATGCTTCAGTGAAATCCTCGATGATGGCGGCCAATGCCTCAGGCCAGTCCCCAGGACCTGAACCTACACCCGTGTTCACCAAATCAACCCACTCTCAAGAATACCTCTGACAGATATCACGTGTCGCTTCCACGAAAGCACTTGCTTCTTCGAGAGTATTGTACAACCAGAAAGAGGCTCGATTTGTGGCTGCGATATCGAATCGACGCAATAGGGGTTGAGCACAGTGATGACCAGTCCTGACCGCGAAACCCTGAGCATCCAACATGACCGCCAAATCATTGGCATGCATCGTATCATGGAGAAATGAGACCACTGCACCATCTCCGTCAGCCTGTCTTCCAAATACTCTCATTCCAGGGATTGAACGAAGTGAATCAGCAGTGAAACGAGCCAATTCCAACCCATGTTCATGAATACTCTCCACATTCCACTTGGCCAACCAATCTATGGCAGCCCCCCAGCCGATGGCTTCTGCAATTCTTGGCGTTCCAGCTTCAAACCTATGCTCATTCTCCTGATATGTGGAATAGTCAAAATGAACCTCTCGTATCATGTCACCACCACCCATGAAGGGTTGCATCTGTTGGAAAGCGACCTCATTGATGAGTAACACGCCAATTCCAGTTGGCCCCCCCATCTTGTGAGCTGATAATGCGAGAAAATCTGCCCCTAATGAATCAAAACCAATTCTATCATGAGGAGCGGCCTGTGCTGCATCAATGAGCACCTTGGCACCTGCTTGATGTGCCAATTCAACCATTTGTTCCACAGGATTTCTTACCCCTAGAACATTTGAGGTATGGACCGCACCAACCAAACTGGCCCCTTGGACTGCAACTTCATATGCCCCCATATCAAGTTCAAAGGTCTCGAGATCAAATGGGACCCAACGCAATTCTACTCCTATTTCGGAGGTCAACATCTGCCATGGTACGATATCTGCATGGTGTTCCATCTCAGTCAATACGACTACATCTCCTTCATTCAGATTCACCTTGGCCCAAGACTGAGCCACTAGATTGATTGCTTCAGTTGTTCCAGAGGTGAAAACCACGCGCGATTCTCCAGCACCAAACCAATTGCGAATCTTCTCTCTGCTCTCCTCAAAACCAATTGTTGCCTCTTCAGCCAAGGTATGTGCAGAGCGATGGACATTACTGTTAGAAGTTCGATAATAGGATGACATTGCATCGATGACCTGTTGCGGCTTTTGGGTGGTAGCAGAATTATCAAGATAAACCAGTGGTCTGCCTCCGGCCATCTCTCTTTTGAGAATCGGAAAATCCTTCCTTGCTGCGTTCACATCCAACATTGAAGGGGTTGGCCATTGGGAAGGTGACCACGTCATCAACCATGCGCGGAAGGCAGGCCTTGAAGAACCATCGCTTCCGTTCTTCAATCACTCAAGTAAGGCACAATCGAGATGTATTGTCAATCTCCCACGTAACCAATCGAACAATTTTCCGCTTCCCAACTCCTGCATTGCAGCAATCAAGAATCCTTCAACAACGAGATGTTGAGCAGCATCGGGATCAAGACCTCGACTTTCCAGATAGAAGAGTTGTTCAGGGTCTATTGGTGCACTGGCAGCACCGTGAGCAGCACTTACATCATCAGCAAGAACCTCCAGTTCAGGAATCGATTCAGCCCTAGCATCGGGTGAGAGCAGAAGGTTGCGGAAAATCTGTGAAGCATTTGAACCGTTGGCCCCCTTGGCGATTCTCAACTGTCCGGTAGAAACAGCCCTACTGGAATCATCACAAGCACTGTGGAGCACAACTCTGCTGACATTGTTTCCAAAAACATGATCGATCTCAAGATGGTGATCATCGCTCCTGTCACCAATTCCATAACTAGCTATCAACTGCTTGATGGTGGAACCTTGAACTATCCTTGAGCGAATATCAGAACGTAACAACGAACCACCTAGCGACAGAATACAGGAATTCATAGTTGCATCTCTTCCAACATCCCACCCTTCCCCTCGGAGAAATACTGTGGATGAGGCGAGGGCTTGTTCCATCACTTCGCAATATTCAGCACCAACAGCGATAGAGCCTTGACGCAGAAATCCAAACCAAGAAGCCTCTCCAGAAATAGTCCAAACGGACTCGACCACTGAATGCGCCCCTATATCGACGGATGTCTCGATAGCAGCCAAGTGTCCACCTGCTCTTATCTCAACCAGTAATGGAGATTTCAGAACGATATTGCTCTCAACCTTCAGATGCCAATGTTCATTGCAAACTTCTCGCAGAAATGCTACTGCAATATCATCATCCGGAAGTGGGCTATCTCGAAGTACAGACTCCCTCATCTCAAGGGAGACCCCCACTGGCACATCAGTTCCATCCAGCATCGAGATGGTGGCCGTTGCAGCAATCAAATCCGATGGAATAACATCAGGTTCGCCAGTAGGGTGTATCTTCTTCCATGGCGTATATCTCCAAGCATGAACAGAGCGCGAAGGTACTGGGAGTGAACGATATGCATTGAACGCTGGTGTGGACATCTTCAAACCCCTTTCAACCGATGCTACCTTCCATCTCCATCTCCAGAAGACGGTTCAATTCAACAGCATATTCCATTGGTAACTCTTTGGTGAAGGGTTCAAAGAAACCATTGACAATCATCCCCATCGCTTCTTCTTCGGTATGTCCTCTACTCATCAGATAGAACAACTGGTCACCTGAAACCTTCGAGACGCTGGCTTCATGCTCGACGCCGCAACTATTGTTGGCTACTTCCATGGTAGGATATGTATCAGAACGACTGTCTTCGTCGAGCAATAATGCATCGCAGACCACACTCACCTTACAACCATGGGCTTTAGGCGAGACTTGAACCATGCCACGATACGACGAACGTCCCCCATTCTTGGAAATCGACTTGGAAAGAATTCTACTTGTGGTCCTAGGAGCAAGATGGTGCACTTTGCTACCTGCATCCTGATGTTGACCCTCGCCCGCATATGCCACTGAGATGACCTCAGCATGAGCACCTTCTCCCTTGAGGATGACTGCAGGGTATTTCATTGTCAATTTGGAACCGATATTCCCATCCACCCATTCAATGCTGGCATTCTTGTGGGCTACACCTCGTTTAGTGACTAGATTATAGACATTTGATGACCAGTTCTGAACGGTTGAATAACGGATGTGGGAACCTTCCTCAGCAATTAATTCAACGACTGCAGAATGCAATGATTCAGTAGAATAAGAAGGTGCAGTGCATCCCTCGACATAGTGAATACTACTCCCTGCTTTTGCAATGATCAATGTTCTCTCGAACTGCCCCATATTCTTGGCATTGATTCGGAAATAAGCTTGCACCGGCATTTCAACATGAACGCCTTCTGGAATCACTAGAAATGAACCACCTGACCATACTGCGGTATTCAGAGCAGAGAACTTGTTGTCGCTGTAGGGAACAACACTGCCGAAATACTGCTTGACAATATCCTCATGCTCTTTGAGACCACTATCCATGTCAAGGAATATCACTCCCTGTTCCTCCAGATCATCACGAATGCTATGGTAGACAGCCTCTGACTCATACTGAGCCGTGACTCCACCAAGCCATTTCTGTTCGGCATCTGGAATACCCAATCTATCAAATGTGCGCTTGATATCATCAGGAACTTCATCCCAAGAGGTCTCGGTTCCAGCACTGGATTTCAGAAAATAGCAGATGCTTTCGAAATCTATACCATCCAACATTTCGCTGTTTCCCCATTCAGGCATTGGCCGTTCGAAGAAATGATGTAATGCCTTGACACGAATATCGGTCATCCATTGTGGTTCTTCCTTGATTGCGCTGATGTTTCGAACCACCTCTTCACTCAATCCTGAATCGAAACGGATAGTTGCATTTTCAGGATCATGGAATCCAAATCGGTAATCTCCGACGGCATCTCTTGCCTGTTCTTTCATGGCAAAACCCCAGTAGTGCCTGTTGGTTGCAACCAATCATAGCCCTTCTCCTCAACCTCAAGAGCCAATTCAGGACCACCAGTCATGACGATGGCACCATCGATCATGACATGGACATGCGTTGGTTTCAGATAATCCAGTAATCTCTGATAATGTGTTATCACCAAACAACCAGAATTCTCTGCCACGCTGTTTATTCCAGTCGCTACGGTTCGCAGAGTATCGATATCCAATCCTGAATCAGTTTCGTCAAGTATCGCCAACTCTGGAGTCAACAACAGCATCTGAAGAATCTCTAAACGCTTCTTCTCTCCGCCAGAGAAACCATCATTGACATACCTCGCAAGGAAAGAACGGTCCACACCAAGAGCCTCCATGGCCTTCTTCATCTCCATCCTCAACTCCTTGTTGGATGGAGCATCATCACCACGTACTGCCTGAACTGATTTCCTCAAGAATGTACCAACCTGCACTCCTGGAATCGCTTGCGGATACTGAAAAGACAAGAACATACCAGCACGTGCCCTCTCCCAAACCTCTAACTCTTCCAATGGGCGACCTAGAAATCTGACTGAACCACTTGTGACTTCATAATCGGGATGCCCCATCAAAACGTGAGCGAGAGTTGATTTCCCAGCCCCGTTTCTTCCCATTATTGCATGAACCTCTCCCTTCCTTATCTCCATAGATAATCCCTTGATGACTTGATTCCCATCAACATCAACGTGAATATCCTCAATACTCAGCAGTGGAGTGACCATGTGTATCGGCCCT
Source organism: Candidatus Poseidoniaceae archaeon (assembly GCA_030750665.1). Lineage (GTDB taxonomy): Archaea > Thermoplasmatota > Poseidoniia > Poseidoniales > Poseidoniaceae > UBA226. The sequence continues at coordinate 5,893 of JASMHR010000044.1, read as the reverse complement.
ACGGGCCGGCGCATCATTCATCAATGTGTGTATATTGATAACTCTTCATTCCACGCTGGAAATAGAATGCGGAGTCATACATTCGTTGAAAAGGCAGCAGCCACACGAGGATGCATGGCAGATGATGAACTTGTTGAGTGGTACCGTTCACAAGCATCTGAATCAATAGATATCGAGGCTGAAAAGCGACTTGCAGAAACCATTCCACCAGTTCAAAGAATACGATTGCAAGCCGCTTCTCTGAGTAAATTGATTGACACTGACAAGGATGATTTTCTCCTAGCCTGTTTCGTCAGATTAGGTGCTGTTGCTGCTGCCTTGCAAGGACATGGCGGCGGAATTGACGTCGTTGAACATTCCCTTACCGACAACGGGCTCGATCTAGTGCTTGATTTGACTGGAGCATGCCTTTCTTGTGGCGCTGCACCTGGAACTTTGACCAGCGTGAAGAACGACCTCGAGAAAGACCCTGAAATCTTTAGAATCAGATTCAGCACAGCACTGTTGGACACATTCGATGAACTCGGAAGGGAATTCATTCTCAAGCACGGAGATGTCGAGTTTGTTGACCTCAATCATCCCTGAGAGACTTTTCAAGACCATTTGCCATTATTATCTCAATGGAACGTAGATGGCCTGCAATAGTCGAACGTGAAAGCCCGAGTTGATGAGAGAGGTCAACAAGACTTATCCTCCTTGGATTGTCGAAATAGCCGGCATCATGTGCTGCAAGGAAGACTTTCGATTGATGTTCACTGATTTTTGAGACTATGTCGTCGACAGGTGCCTGAGCCTGTTCAACCACCGAGATTCTTGTCGGTTCTTTCCACGACTTGAATCCTTCAACCATTGATTTTACTCCAGATGGCGCTCCCCTGACCAACAAGGTTGCACCCTGTGGACCTATCATCGAATCAGGCATGATAACTGCATCGACAATAGTACTACCAATTCTACCCAGTTCATGATGGTTCTTGGCCATCACGGTATGCACCTCATGACCATTGACTCTCCGAGTATGGAAATGGCTCTCTAATTCCACGAAAGAAATATCTGAAATATCTTCAATCTGCTTTCCTTCCTTGAGTACGACATCATATATCTGACGTATCCAATTGCCTTGTCCCTCTTGAAACAATGATGCTTTCAAAGTGATTTTTACAACCACTTGAAGCAATTCATTCAATGAGGAATTGATTATAGAAGCAGTAGAATATCGGAGGCGGACTTCGCGCATGCCGTTGGGCCAACTCTTCACATTCATAAGTGTGTAGACTTGAAGATTGAAATCTCAAGAATTTTCACCGAAGGCGCATTGAAGGAGATGCTCGCCCGCTTGTCCATGACAAACCACTGGGAGGGTCATCGCCCTGAACCAGAATCCTGTCGAGAACAGGATATTGGACGCTTTGAGATTCTCCATACCGACGGCAGAGCGCGACTCGGAAGAATCCATACTGAACATGGACTCTTACATACACCTGCATTGCTACCCGTGGTCAATCCAAACATTCGTACCATTGAACCAAGAGAGATGTGGGACCGATGGAATATTGAGGGTCTGATAACCAATTCATACATCATCTGGAAACATGACGAGTTGAATCAAAAAGCCAAACAAGATGGGGTTCATCAGTTGATCAACTATCCAGGAGTGGTGGTCTGCGATTCAGGAACCTTTCAATCCTATATCTATGGAGATGTGGAAGTCGAGGTTGAAGAAATAATTCGTTTCCAGAAGGATATCGGTGTAGATATTGCTACGATGCTTGATGTTTTCACTAGGCCTGATATGTCTCGAGAGGAAGTGAAGAACGGAGTGGAATTGACTGCTGAGAGAGCGCAGCCATCCCTTCAGGCAGCAGAAGGAATGATGGTAAATGGGCCAATACAAGGTGGGCTGGAATGGGACCTTCGAGAACTATCTGCCACTTCAATGTCTGAACACGGATTCGCAATTCATCCTATCGGAGGAATCGTCCCAATAATGGAGAAACAACGCTATCTTGAACTCCTGAAAGTAATACTTTCAACCATTCCACATCTACCTCAGAATCGACCTGTTCACCTATTTGGTTGTGGACACCCAATGCTTTTCCCGATGACGATTGCACTTGGAGCCGATCTTTTCGATTCAGCAGCATATGCATTGTTCGCTAGAGATAACAGGTTGCTAACTCCTTGGGGAACCGTGAAACTCGAAGGTCTTGAGCACTGGCCACTGACAACTCCCTCCTTGTTCGGAACAACCCCCGAGCAGGTAAGGGCAATGGATGTTGACAGTCGCTGTAAGATTCTAGCAGAACATAATCTCGATGTCAGCATCGCCGAACTGGATCGATGTCGACAAGCGGTCAGAGATGGCACCATCTGGGAATTGGCAGAGGCTAGAAGCCACCAACATCCTGCTCTCCGAGAAGCATTTCTCTGGTTGATCAATACGCTTCCGAATAGGGGAGAGAAAAGCACTGACGATAATCGATGGCACAATGCTTGGAACTGGATTCTGGAAGCCAATGTTGCCCAACGTGGAGGTGGAGTTAGATTCATTTCTCAAGAAAGCAATTGCAGGCCATGGGTTGCAGTGGCGAGAAAATTGCTCCATGAGAGATGGAAGCAAACCGGCGAGAAGAAAAATGTCCTCATTCTCCATGGGCGCTCTGGACCATGGCGAGAAAAAGTAGGAACATTGGTCAGAAGGATTCGGGCCCAGACCCGTGAAATTGAAATTCTGGTTCACACTCCAATTGGATTGCTCCCTTGGGCTCTAGAAGACCTCAATCCCTTTGCTCACATCCAAGGCTCAAGTATGTTGTATCGAGAAGTGCCTGAACTGGAATGGTGTAAGACAGAATTGTCCAGAATGAATCTGAAGCCCGAGAAGATCATGCTTCTTGATATGAAGAACAAGAGCGATTTAATGGATTCAATAATCCTTGAATTCCCAGAATTAGAACTGCACAACGACCACATTCAGGATGAAGAAGAGATTCGCATGATTGAGATTGAACAATGTATTGCTAGGTTGGCATTGTTCGCAAATCTCGACCCTGACATAGCGGTACAAGAACTGGTTGATTGCAGTTTCATCCATAGCAGAACAAGGAGAGTCAAGAATATCCTGCTGAACGACGGAATGCACATCGCTTCACCACGAATGCGAGATGGTGGATTGAGTATGACGGCAGCCGGTGCAAAATGGCTCCATTCATTCCGAAAAGAGCCGCTCCCTGAAGGCTTCGAGAATAGAAAACTGGAAGTGAATACCCACAAGGGGCCCCCGTGGGTGGTCATTGACTCAGATGCGATTCCATTCGTCAAGGATGGAAGAAATGTATTCCACGGTTTCATCAAAGCCGTCGACAGTTGGCTTAGACTGGGAACCTATTGCCATGTCGTCGATGAAAATGGCGAATTGATCGGACATGGGACATGCATGACCACCATTGTTGGAATGAAAGACCACAACAAAGGCGTGGCGATCAAGATTCGAGACGGAATCAAATGATTGGACTCAATTTGCGGCCCGTAGGGCCGACCACTTCAAGGACCGCCTGTTCGCTCGAATGAACCGGTGGTTCTCACGGAGCATGTCATCCAGACACATGGTCTGACCAAGGCATATGGTCCACATATCGCCCTTGACTCAATGGACCTCAAAGTGCAGAAGGGAGCAACTGGACTCCTTGGACCCAATGGTGCTGGAAAATCAACGCTCATCAAGACCCTGTTAGGATTGATTGTCGCAAGCGAAGGTGAGGGGAGTGTTCTAGGATACGATATCCGCAGCGAAGGGGTGGATATTCGCAAGAGGATTGGATACATGCCAGAATATGATTGCCTAAATCCAGACCTGACCGCTATCCATCAGGTCACCTACTCAGGAGAACTTCTGGGAATGAATCCAAAGGTCGCCACTCAGAGAGCCCACGAAGTTCTCGAATACGTTGGGTTGCGAGACCAGCGCTATCGCGAGGTTGGCACCTTCTCCACCGGCATGGCTCAAGCAGCAAAACTGGCAACTTCAATCATTCATGACCCTGAACTGTTAATCGCTGATGAACCAACCAATGGCCTCGATAGTCAATCTCGAAAATTCATGCTCAATACCGTCAAACAGATTGTCGAGGAAGGTGGGCGTAGCCTACTGATGGCGAGTCACTTGATGGATGATGTGGAAAATGTCTGCGACCGGATTGTAATGTTGCACAAAGGGAAACTGATTGCTCAAGGCAGAATCGAGGATCTCAAAGCAATAGATAGAGAGGTCGAGGTACATGCTTGGGGAGGTGCCAGCAAACTGGAGGAACACCTCACAGATTCAGGCCTGACCGTTAGGCGAACCGGCAGGGTTCTGCGAGTGATCAGACAAGACGAAACGACCTATGACCAAATCATTGAATCCGCAGATGCCACATCATGCCAGATTCGTAGAATGCACGACCATGAGCCTAGTCTGGAAGACCTCTTCCTTGTCATCATGGAAAGGTTGGGATATGAGGTGAAGAGTTCCAAGGACCTGCTTTCCCCCTCCCCCTCAGCACGTAAAGTGGACTCACCGGGAGAATTGCTACCATGACTGAAGACATTGACATCGATGATATCGATGCAGAATTTCTCGGACAGGAGGGTAAGGCTGTCTCTGGTACTTCCCGTATGGAGGCTGCTTATGGTTCAGGAGATGGAGACGACGACTTGACCGCACAAGTAGCCAAGACTGGAGTGGTCGCAGGAACCATCTTCGATACCTCTTACCGACCCTGGAGAGGTGAATTGAATCCACGATGGATGCGCAATTGGTCGATGCTCAGACACCATCTTCTTGGTTTCGTCAAGAAAGGGCACCGACCTTGGAGCATCTGGATGAAACTGGCATTGTTCGGTTGTCTCATCGGAGCGATGGGAGACCTTGCGATGGCCTTTTTGGGCACAGTCATCGGTGATACTGACCTGTATCGGATGTTCGGAGTCAGCCGCGGCAATCTATACGGGCACGTTCTTGGTTTCTTCCCGCGCAATGCTCTCTGTTTCCCGCTTATTGCAGCCCTCTTGATCGGCGGGATGATTTCAGAGGACAGAAGACATGGGACCAGTGCCATTTACTTCTCAAGGCCCATCGAAAGAAGAGATTATACAGCCATGAAATTCCTCACCGTGGCAATCGTTCTTTCGATACTGATAGTTGGGACACTGGCCATATATTACCTTGGAGACATTCTGTTAAGAGGCGAGGGCTGGTCATGGTTGCTCGACACCTTTCCAATGTTCCTCGCTGCTGCATTGGCAGGGTTCTTACTGGTATTCACCTACACCAGTATAGGGTTGGCATTATCGAGTGTGAGTCAAGGCAGATTCTTTCCTGCAGTTGCATTTTTGGCGATTTTCTTGGTCTCTAAACTACTTGCCTTCCTCATCTGGCAATTATTCGAACGAAGCGTCATCTATCTGATATCCCCATACGATTGTATTGCCCACCTTGGACAAACCATGCTTGGACTATCCTCCAGTTACGAGCACCCATGGACTTGGAGTCTAGTCTCAATTCTAGTCTTCAATGCCGTCGCTCTGTACGTCTTGACCTCGCGGGTTTCTTCGATGGAGGTGACTAGAGAATGATACCAGACATGAGTCAACGAGGAAATGCTCCCGAAGAGACTCCAGTGCAAGCAGGAGCACCAACTGTACTCCTCGACGGAGTCAGCAAATGGTATGGTTCAATTGTTGGATTGAATGATGTGAGCATTGCTATCAGCGGTGGTGTTTCAGGAATATTGGGGATGAATGGAGCCGGAAAATCCACTCTCTTCAAAATACTCACTGGTAAACTGAAACCGAGTCAGGGGACAGTTAGACTGTTCGGTATCAATCCATGGCAAAGCACCAAACCATTCGG
>JASMHR010000043.1 GCA_030750665.1 Candidatus Poseidoniaceae archaeon | reverse complement strand
CCTAGAACCAGGCTGATCATTGGTATTCGTCCACTGCATTGAACCAATCTATCAAGCAGTTCTCCGGTACCTCCGAGGGATGAGATGCCATCCTGTGCTCTTTGGCCCCCTCCATCCCAAATCCCAATCAATGGTACTCTGGCGCGTTCCGCCATTTCAACCACCTTGGCAATCTTTCGTGCATGCATCTCTCCCATACTGCCTCCGTGGACTGAGAAATCCTGCGCGAAACAGTAGATGCGCCTACCATCCAGCATCCCATGTCCTGCAACTACTCCGTCTCCTAGATGCCCTAGCAGGTGGTGATTACCGTCATTGCTACGGTGATTGACGAAGGTATCCAATTCACTGAAACTTCCTTCATCAACGAGTCTACGGATTCGCTCTCTTGCTGTGCCGCGGCCACTGCTTCGAATTGCTTCAAGCCGCTTCATCCCTCCTCCAGCTGCTGCTGCAGCCCTGTGTTCACGGAGCTCTTCGAGTGAATCTTGTTGTGTCATCTCATCACCTCGTGTTCGCCTCAGGTTCTTGACCAGCGCGGTTGTCAATCCACACCGAATTCACTCCATCATCACGCTTGGATTCTCCCCCACAAGGTCTGAGGTCCACAGTTCTGCGATCTTTTCAGCATCACGGCCATATTGTGAAATCAGCCAATGCAATTTGATGAGGGCAGCATCTGGTCCACAGCGGCTATCATGACCGATCATACCGATTTCCATCTGTTCCCTACCTTTGGAGTATACTGCCATGTTCACAGGCCCTCCTATACATTGAGTGCTGACCAAGGCTATCCTACCGCTGTTGCACCATTCTGTGATGGCCTTTCTCAAATCCAGATTCTCGGGTGCATCTCCCATGGGGTCCTCGATTGGAAGATGTCCCAATCCTGTGCCTTGAATCATGATTGCATCGTGGTCAAGGGCGGCGATCGCATCGATGACTTCGCCTCGAAGATGAGGTCCTGCAAGCAATTGGGTGATTTTGATATCTGGATTGAACAAAGATGGTTGCAGTGAAACTTCACGACCATCTCTTGGTTCATACCAATCCATCAATCGAGTTTCGGGCTTTCCCTTGGTCAGTGTAATCTCCGCCAGTGGGCGTGAGTTGATTGCGCTAAATGCATCTCGGCGGCTGGAATGATGTTTACGTACAGAACATCCGGGAAGAACCGAGCATTTCCCATCGCCGCTTCCTGCATGCATCACTATTACCGCTGCATCTGCCATACCGCCATCAGGAGCCGGTCCTTCTGCAGCCCAATGTACTGCTGCCATCAAATTCTCTGCAGCGTCAGTGGAGCCACGGTCGCTGGAACGTTGTGAACCGGTGATGGCAATTCTTCCAGGAGGGCGACCGCCTTCACCAGACCATGCCAAGGACAGAGCACAGGAAGTCATGTGCATTGTATCGGTTCCTTGGGTTACTACAACCCCTGTTGCTCCTTCTGAAAATGCATCAGTGATTGCAGCATTAATGAGGTTCCAATGTTGTGGACGCATGTCATCGGACCACATATTCCCTATCTTCACAGCCTCGATCTGGGCGATATCAGCCAGTTCAGGGATTGCTGACAACATCTCTCCTGGCTCAAATCTAGCGACCACGGCTCCGGTGCTGTAATCCACTTTACTCGCTATTGTACCACCAGTGTGAATGATTCGAACCAGAGGTAGGCTCTCATCGACTTCCTTGTCGGGAGATTCCGCCATTACGGCTTGAGAGGGCGTGCTGAGTTCAGAGATAGAAATGAGCGAGGAAAGTGGGTGGCTGACGTTGTATCCATTGTCCAGTTTGACTGTAACATGCCCTGATGTCGTTGCTGGAAGAACGACTCCTTCGTGCCATGTCTCCCCAGCCATGGTCTCGACATTCATCCGGATACGAGTGCCTTCCGCAGGTATTGCAGCATCCGCCATGTAGCAGTCCAATGATTGGGGGCACATCAACGCTGCGCGAGTGTCGAACGACTCAAGCCGCACCATTGAAGATGGTATGGCCTGTCGGCGGCCTTGTTGCCGGGGTGGCGTAGTTGGTGGCGCGTCGGACTCATAGGGCAGCCGAAAGGCAATGTTCGCGCTGAAGTCAATCTCCGTGGTGTCTGAGACATCCGAAGGTCGCGGGTTCAAGCCCCGCTCCCGGCACCATGATGAGCGATGCTGAGTCATCTCTATCGGGAACCTTACCTCTATATCCTCACTATGCCCAGTCCAGCCTTCTCTGGCAGAACATTCCGTTAATCCGATGCCGTAGGATAGAAAGGCGGACCGCGGGTCGCACCCCCATGGTTGATGTGCAGACTGCCATGTCAGCGGCACGAGCAGACCGCGGTTCCCGCAAGAGAGGCAAGGACGGCGAAAAGAAAGGTCGTTCTGGTAGAGACCATGGAATCGAGCCATTCGACCCTGTCAAACACGTTTCCAAAGAGCGTGCTGATATGTATTCGATGTGGCTTGTTATCACCTTTGCAATCGTGGTTTCATTGATGATGAGATATGTGGTGATGCCTAATGTTGATCCTACTGGGAGCAAGGACTTGTTGTGGTTCATGCCTATGGCGATGATATTTCTCCTACCTTCACTTCATCGAATGGCCTTGTCTGAAAGTTTGGTTGAACATTATGGTAAGGGGACCTGGTTTAGAGGTTCATTCCTCCATATCTTCACATGGCTTGCCTTGACCTTTTTGTTATCTAACCCACCATTTGCTGATATCGGCGACCCTGAAGTGGCTGGTGCATGGACAGTTGTGGTGGTAGATGGTCAGGAGATGATATTGACTGATAGCGATCTAGATGGGAAGAACCAGATAGAATTCATCCTCGATGAAGGAGAACAGAAAATTGATGGAGAAGTCTGGTTGTTATTTGGAATAAGAGATAATTCAGATGTCGAAGTTGTCAGATTGGAATCTACTTTGACCATGCCGGATGGAACTCCAGTGTCATTGAATACTTCTGAAGAACGCTTTGAAAATCTGACTCAATGGGGAGATTCACTGAATGCTTCAGCAAACAAATTAGCTTGGCCGACCTTGATTTCACATGAATTTGACCGTGGCATTGCTATCAGATTGACATCGGATGGCCTTTTGGAAGGTACACACCTCATCGAGTTGACCCTGACCGAAGATGGCGATCCTTGGGAAAACTCACGTACCTATGAATGGAGTCTCGTGGTCAGTCAACCAACGATTGAGGTCGTGGATGAATCTTGAACAATTCAGCGATTGAAGATTGGTTTACACATCGAAGATATCTGAATGCTCATCAAGAAGTCGTTGGCAGATAAGCCTCGCTCTACGGCTATACCTCATCGATTCAATCTTTTTTCTCCGTTCTGCTCTGACCCAGAATATCAGCGGGGTCCAGCATAGTGTGTCCATACATGTTCTAGTGATAGTTCTCATTTCCATCCCGAAACTACGAAACGCTTCGAATAGACCTTCTTTTCTAAGACGGTTAACTCAATATGTTGAAAGTGAAATACTTCAATTGAGAAAATGAAAATAGCAATTGAAACTTAAACCTTCAATGCCTGACAAATCCTGGCAGTCATCGCATCGAGTTGCAGTTCTTCTCCGCCGCCTTCAACGAGGCGGAAATCTATCTCTGCCATCAATTCGGTCAGGTCCAGTTTGGCAGCTTCGCCAAGGAATTCTGAATTATACAGTTCACGATGTAATTGGTTGACCATGTCGGTTCCTGCAAGCCCAAATTTATCCAATAATTCTCGTAACCTTCTTCGAGCAGCGTGAAATCCATCTTCTCTGCAAGCCAAAAGATATCCTTGCAGCGCTTCTGGAGGGGCGGTGGCGTTGGTTTCATAGATCATCGCTCTGGTGATATGGGTGTCGAGTGCTGCAGCAACTTGCAAGGCGGTAATCGCCTTGCGCATATCTCCCCTGCTGATCATCACTATCGCTTCGGAAGCATCAACTTCGAGTTCAACTCCCTCGCACTTAGCAACATATCCAATCTGCTCTGCCACATCTGCATCTGGCAGTGGTCTGAAACGAAATACTGCGCAACGAGATTGGATAGGTTCGATGATTTTGGAGGAATAGTTGCACGATAGAATGAATCTACATGTTTCAGCATATTTCTCCATGATTCTTCGCAATGCACCCTGGGCATCATTGGTCAAGGCGTCTGCTTCATCGAGAAAAATAATTTTGAATGCCGCTCCATGAAGCGGAGTAGTTCGTGCAAATTGTTTGACCTTGGTCCGAATACTTTCCAGTTTTCTTTCATCGCTGGCATTCATTTCCAGCAAGTTCTCTCGGAATCCTTCACCGAATACATCTCTTGCAAGAGCCATTGCAGCAGTAGTTTTACCTGTCCCCGGAGGGCCAGCGAACAGCAGATGTGGGAAGTCAGTATTTTGAGCATAAACAGTCAACCGCTCTATTGCACTTGCTTGGCCGCGAATTTCAGAAACCGACCTCGGTCGGTGTTTTTCGACCCATAGTTCGCTCATGCAACTCAATGGCTGAAGGCGAGGCCCGATGAACCTTATCACTGGCCTTCCTTCTTACGGCCGCCCTATGGGCGGCCAGTGCGAAGCATGATAACACAGTCCGATTTGTCGTCAGGCGATACCCATGTCTTCGACCTCAGTGCAGCCGCGATTTTCATTCAAAGCCATGTTTCTCGTAGCAATGTTTCTTTTTGCCGATATGATGGTTCCCAGTCTCTATCCTGCTACTTTCCCTGATTCTCCCGAATCCTCTCATTCCCCAAGTAATGCAGTGACCTGGAATTACACCAGCAGCATCGACACATACATTGATTCCGGTATGCCCAGTTCGACCTATGGTTCTGATACCACGGCTCTGATCGGAATCGATGGAGCGTCAGAAGCAAGGATGCTCATCGAGTTCACTTTCAATCTCAGTACAGCATATACGGTCTATTCTGCCACTCTCAATCTGGAGTGTTTCAATGATGATGGAGATGTTTCAGAGTTCTATATCGCCAACTTGACCAGCGGTTTCAATGAGTCAAATGCCAATTGGATGATTTCGAACACGTCGCAATCCTGGAACCTGCCATTGGGAGCTGAATCCGGTAAGGACCGGAGTGCTTGGGAGCCAAGTGTGTCAATGTTGAGCAATGGCACAGTTTCTCTCAATGTCACTCGTCAAGTGCAGTATCGCGCAGCGAATAACTGGACATCTGGGCGCTATCTCATCTCTGCAACCGGTTCGCAATCTGAGTGTTATACCAGCGATAACAGCAATTCCACATTGCATCCGTCGTTGAGTGTCGTTCTGAGTAACACCAACGCTTCTTCTGTGGGTTCATTATCTCCAAATTGGATTGATGATGGTGTTTCATTGATGACTAGCGATTTCATCTTGACAGCAGATACGACCCCAACTCTGTCATGGGGTGATTGGGTTGGTGACAATGTGGAAATCCAGTTGTCCGAATCCAGTGAATTCAGGAGGGATGGAGATGGAGGTGGCCATTGGACCTCGATGGCAAATTCATCGATGTTCTCACTTACCGGTGGTTCTTCATGCGTCTGTACCATGGCGATAGGGTCCAATGAAGCGCTTTCCAATGGAACCACGATGTATTACCGAATGAGGTCAATCAATAATTATCAGATTGGAGATTGGGCAGAAGGTTGGTTCAATCTCCCTGGCCATGATATCACCGACAATGGTGATGGAACTGCAACCATCAGTATAGATGCTGATGACCTTGGTCTTTCTGAGAAAACCATCTGGGATGCCGAATTGGATTCTTCACAGAAGAGTACTTCTTTGGGTTCTGAAGCCTCAATGGTGGTTGGAACAGATACCTCTCCGGATAAAGAATCGACTGCGTTGATGAAATTCCATTTACAACATCTTGGTATGCATACCAATGTCACTATCAAGTCTGCAGAAATGATTCTCACTCGTGACTCGGTCAATGGTTCTGAACTGGTTTCAATGATCTTTGTTGAAAATCATGTTGATTGGAGTGAAGAGGATGCAACATGGAACAGCCCATTGGGAGACAGTACTGATTGGGATGTTGAAGTCGGCACGGTTTTGGATAGTATCAGTATGGATGCTTCGAATGATGAGTTTAGTTTCAATACAACGTTATGGACTCAAGCTTACCTAGACTTGGGAATGGGTGACCCAATTGATATCATCATCAGCGGTCAAGATGCAGATGGTTCATTTTCTTCTTCTAATGACATAACGTTCCACAGTACAGAGGCCTCAACGTCCTCGGACCAACCACGTTTTGAGGTGACCTATGAATGGGGTTCTTCATCTCCTGTTTCTCCTGTGGATATCCAGTATCCAACGGGAGGACAAGGAATCTGGGAGATTGATGATCACAATCTTTCAGGAAACACCACGCCTGAATTGAGATGGGATGGTTCAGCTTTTTCTGGAAATGAGGTTTTGTTCCAACTTTCAGATGACAAGTTATTCAGAAACATCCTGAAAGAGGTTGACACCTCGGTGGACAATGATTTCCAGCCCTCTGATGGCTCGTACAACATCACTTCCAGTTTCGGTCTTTCGACAGGGGCGATGTATTATTGGCGGATGGCTCAAGTAGATCCTGCAGATGGGCGTTGGAGTTTTTGGAATGAAGAATCCTTCTTCATTACCGAACTGAATTCCACATATCTTGGTGACAATAAATATCAACTCACTTTGAGAGATGGAAATGCATCTTCGAATGGTGGCCATCCTAGTTGTCAAGACACCTATATCGACAGCGGAACCACAGATTCGAATTATGATTCTGAACAAGAGATGCAGGTCGCCTACAACACCTATGGGTCTGGTGCAGAAACCTCTATTCTTTTCGGTTGTCATCTATTGACGCATCACCTTCCAGATGGTTATGCAGTGGTGGAGGCCAAACTCCGATTCAAAATGGCTTATGCTGGAGGGAATCCATATATTGGAGCATATGAGAGTCATCAGCATAACTGGACCGAAGATCGGGCAACCTGGAACGAGTATGATGGAAGGAATTCTTGGGGTACCGTAGGTGCCAAGGGTTGGGAACGTGGACAATTATTATCCTCGACAACGATTAGTGGGAGCAGTAATTCCTGGTTTGAATGGAATGTCACTCTCGGAGTCCAGAATGCTATGCGTAATGGTGAGAATTTTGATGTAATACTATCGATTCTTGGAGCCGGAAGCGGTTTAGACAGAGAAGCCCTGCTTTACGGAAACCAAAATGTCAACACCAGCCGTCCCGAACTGATATTCACCTATGTTCCCGGTTCTTCTGCCCTCCCCGATGAACCTGTTCCATTGAGTCCTGCCAACGGCAGTTGGTCCGTTGCGGATGGTATCGAAAGGTCGACTATCAGGAATCCGTTGTTGCATTGGAACTATTCTGGAAGTACCAATGTTTCAGGTTTCGTGGTTGACATCGATTCCAATACTTCTTTTGAAAGTGCAGATCTGCTTTCATATGGTTCTTGGTCCAGCAGTGGATTTGATGTCAACAACATGACTTTCCAGATGCCGGTCAATCTTGCTGTGGCAAAGACTTGGTTTTGGAGGGTCAGAGCCATCTCCACTACCAATCAGATAGGTAACTGGAGTCAGTACAATCATTTCCATGTTCCTGACTTGACCACATGGAGTATCGACAATGACACTGCTGCGGTTGAATTACATCACCGTGAGGCCATGCCCTCTCTCAATGCACCTAATTTCATGGATACATGGATATCCAATACGGGTGCGAATGTCAACGATAGCAATCCCAATGATGATTACTTGTACAGTGGTGAGATGACAGACGGTTCGTTAGCGACCTCACTGATGAAGATTCCATTGACTGATATTCCAATGCCACAGAACGCTACTTTGAAGCAAGCGAATCTAAATCTCTATTGTGAATGGGGGAGTTCCTCAAGTCAAAGGATTTCCATACATACGGTGAATGGAACATGGAACGATAGTGCCACTGGTTTGACACGAGATGGGGTCAATAATTGGTCTGCATCCTCAACATTATCGGCAGAAGATGTTCGTGATGATGAGTTTTTCATCGTACAGAATGTCACAGTATCTTCGTGGATGGAATTCGATATCACGGATCTGGCTCAGAAAGCACACGCTGGTGGAGCGACCCACATTGAATTTGCAATCGTGGCGGATGATGATCTAGGAATGGTGAAGTTGTCTTCATCTGAGTCAGCTACCAACCCTCCATGGTTGAATCTGACTTGGACCACGGGCGCTCAAGCAGCAGCAGAGGTTGCAGCAACCGGAGGTGCACCAAATGGTAAGGTATTGTGGGATAACTCCACTGTTGCATTGTATCCAGCCGGTACTCCAACCCTATCGTGGAATCATTCCAACAGTAGCACTATCGATGCTTGGCGTTTGTTCTTTCTGCATGATTCTCTTGATTCAAGAGTAGGATGGAATACGTTTGATTCACGTTCTGATTCAGGTTTCAACATCTCCAATCTCAGTTATACACCGCCAAGCAATCTATCGAATGGGAAGTGCTACATCTGGTATGTACAACCTGTTGGAGATGATGTTTTTGGTGAATACAGCAATCGCTATTCCTTCTGTCTACCCAAGTGGATTGGAGAAGCATTGAATTCAACCGATGCATATGCGAACATTCGGGACGGAGGATTCCTGCCTCAAGAAGACTTACCTGATTATTTCAAGGATTCATGGTTGGATCAGACATACGTGAACAACAATCATGGTTCAAATTCTTCATTGGTCATTGGAACCAGTCCCCATAATGTGAATAACGCTGCCACTACGGTCCTGATGTACAATTTGACTGGCATGGAAATCAAGACACCATTCGAGGTGGTTGGCGCCACCCTCTCTCTGTACAAGACCGGTGGCTTGTCCAATACACAGAACATCTCGGTTTCGGTGTTGTACGATGGATTTGAGGAGAACAATGTCACCTGGAATGAACGCGTCAATGGCGTCACATGGAATTCTGGTGGCGGTCTTAGTTCTCTTGATGCAGGTCTTCCAATAGACATGGTAGAGGTATTGGACGATGGTCGATATACATGGGATATCACTCATGCTGCACAACTCGGGCATCAGTACGGTTATCAGACTGCATGGTTCATTTTCCGCACAGAGGATTCCAGAGCGCCTTGGCATGAGTTCGCTAGTTCAGAACATTCCAATGTGGACTACCGCCCTGAGTTGAATCTGACATGGAGAACTGGAAATGGATGGACACCTAGTGATATAGGTGGTCAAAATCCCTCAAATGGAGAGACGGTATGGGGCATCAGTTCTGAGAGGCCAACCCATCCGAACCCACTGGTTTTGGAATGGAATTCAACAGATACTAATGTTTCAGAATGGCAGATTCAATACTCGACCAATAACCGTTTCATCGGCGATTCTGTCAACAATTGTTCCTCACTCACCTGCGCCTCGAATTCCAATGGCGCTCCATTTTTTGATTTCGCAAATCAAAGTTTCTCCATTCCAGTCAATAGTTCGCTGACCATAGATGACTGGACTTATTGGAGAGTACGTTCGCTTCAAGGAAATAGAATTGGTAATTGGACCGGTGCCAACAGTTTCAGGGTTCCATCGCTCCAAGGTACTGACGATGGGACTGGGAATTACAGCGTGACCCTTCATCGTGACAGTGTATTCAGATACTCTGGCAGCCTCCCCACAGTTCCAGATACTTGGATAGACTCCTCTTCAACATCCACGAATCATGGTTCTTCCACAAATCTAACGCTTGGAATGTCTCACGGTGGTAATGGGGATTCTCGAATTCTCATTGAATTCGATCTTGATGAGTTGACTTTTCCCTCCAACATGATTCCAACTCAGGCCTTGCTCAAATTGTATCGATATCAGGTGGTAGGGGTAACGCCAGTGACCATAAGCGCCCATGCATGTGATTCATTTTCTCAGTCTGCGGTGTCATTTTCATCTGCACCAACCTGTAACTCCACAGAGATCACAAGGTCTACTCTCGGGATATTCCCTCCTCAGGCTTGGGTCGAGTGGGATATCACTTCACTGGCACAATCGAATGTTCTCTCTGGGAATCGTACATTGACGGTGATGCTGGCTGCAACGAGCACACCTTCCACCACCACGATCTTCCGCTCCTCAGAATATTCAAATCTTTCATTGAGACCAAAATTGGTATTCGATTATGTCGATAATGTCAACGGTTCTGTTCCTCCAGCCCAACCTACCTTGCTCTCTCCATCGGATGGTCAGGTTGTCTATGATGCGGATAATTGGACTTTGACTCCGGGAAGGTCTCCTATGTTTGAATGGAATCCTGTCTCCGATGCAACCGGATATTTTTTGACCATCTCAAACGACACTGGACGAAGCAAGTATCGTAGTTGGGAGGATAATGGTTTCAATGGCTCGACTTATACTCTGTCTTCCAATCTAGAAGTGGGTGAGAGTTACGATTGGTGGGTGCAAGCACTCAATGGGAGCATACCAGGCCCGTCGAGCAGCCGCTGGTCCTTCGCGGTTGGAAATCCAGTGAATAATTCCTACAATGGTGACTTGACTTGGACCTATGAATTGAGACATGGTCAAGAGGTTCCTCAATTCGCCCATCCCGATATTGGAGATGGGTGGATTGGAAATCACAGTATTTCTACCAGCCACCCTAACGGAGATATTCTGGTTGGCGAAGGTTGTGGGAATGGTGCAGGAATCTTGTCCGTACATGAGTGCAGGGGAATGTTCACAATAGATATCTCAGATATTCCATTGCCAACAGATTCGAATGCACATTCAGCCAGTATTAGTTTCATCGTTTCAAACATCAACGTCCTTAATGGAGGGATGGGAATGACCTTGTCAGTTCATCCATTACTTACCCTGCCCTTCAATTCTCAAGCCAGCAACTGGAATGCCTCATCGGCTGGAAATATGTGGAGCACCCCTGGATTGCAGCCTGGAATCGATTATGGCCCAGCATTGGATACGATATCCATTTCGATGATGTCCATGGGGCAGGAGATATGGTTGGATTTGACATATCCCGGTCTTGATTTGAGTACTGCCAATCATTTCATCCTCATTGGAACCACGGTCGGTATCGGTCAAATGTATACTGAATTGCATTCCAGTGAAGCCTTTGATGAGCAATTACGCCCATTGATATTGTTCAATTACACCAATGCTGACAGTGTTGTGATCAACCCAGGGACTGGTATCAGCACAGATGCGGATACCAACGTGTCATTCACTCACACCCTCTATGATTCGGTAGGAGGTCTTCTCAGTCAGAGTGTCGAGTGGTCTGCAGAGAATGGAACGATAGACAGTAATGGATTGTTCATCCCTCATACCGTTGGAACATGGGGCATCAGTGCTTGTTTTGGTGCTATTTGCGATATCATTCAGATAACGGTCAATCCTGGAGATGCTGTTTCACATAGTGTTTGGTCGCCAGGAATATTGCAAATCACTACTGATCAGTCTCTTGACCTAATGGCGTCGGTGGTCGATCAACATGGAAACTTGGTTTCCGGAGAGGTACTCGCATGGTCACTGACGAATGGAACCCTTTCTACGATAAGTGCTCCATCTCAATACAATGAGGCGTATACCTTCAATCCGTACAACGCTGGTTTCCAGACAGTGACGGTTTCATGGAACAATATCGATATCGATGTCGTTATCACAGTGAATACTGGTGCCCCTTCGTATTTTGATATCTCACCCTGTTCCAGTTCAATCAATGCCGGAGGTGATTGTCAATTCACCTACATTCTCCGAGATGCCAAGGAGAATTTGTTGGATATCGTTGATGCAGGAGTTCTCTCTTGGGAAGTGGAAGATGGAAACATTACTCCAAGTGGTCTGTACACTGGTGACAAGGTAGGTACATGGTTCGTGAATCTGTCAAGCGCTAGTGGTGCTTCAGCATCATCCAGTATCACTGTTGGATATGGAGCGATAGATCATCTACGTATCGATGTAAGTAACAATACCATCACGGCTGATGAGGTGGTATGGATGAACACCACCAGAGTTGATATTAGAGGTAATGAATTGCTAGTGGAGTTGCCCTATTCAGCGTGGTCGATGCAAAATGGCACGATTGTGAATGGTACGCCAGCAATGTGGATACCATATGAAGTTGGGAATAAGTGGATCAGGGCTACTTTGGAAGGAGTGACTGAGGAGATTCACATCAACATCGAGCATGGCGTTATGATAGCTATGGAGATTGAAAGGACCCAAGGTCTCAATGTGGTAATGGTAGGTGATGAGATGACTACCGATGAAGATGATCGTGTGACATTGCGTGCATGGGGCAATGATGCTAATGGGAATCGTTGGACGATAGATGCTACCTGGAGCCTAAGCGTTTCGCAATCCTTCGCACAATATTGTGATGAAAACAAGGTGGCTCCAACTTGTTACTTCGAGGCTGATCTGGTAATGCCAACTCCATATGAGATGCGAGCCACCTATGCTCCAGATGACAGTACGGAATTCTTCACCACCCTGATATATTTCGATGTATCACATGGAGTCCTTGACAGCATGGAGTTTGATAGTGATGGGGGTCTGGATATTGAAACAACAGTAGATGACAAGATTCAGTTCAGTGTGATTCTACGGGATTCTGATGACAATGAGATATCCCCTGAATCGGTTGAATTTGAATTGTCAGGGACGTCATTACTGGAGGGTGATTGGACTGTATCCTTGAGTCAAGCGATGTGGGACAATGAATTGGAATGGACATCGGGTCTGGTTGCAGAATATCATGATTTCAGATCAGATGTCGTGGGTGATTACATCCTCAAGGCATCTATCGGCGAACTGGAAGAAGTAGCACATATCAGCATTCTACATGGAAACCCGGTATCATTTGAGACCGTTGATGATAAGGGAAACATAGTTTCTGGGTCGTATAGTATCATCGCTGGCGAGACCTTCCAGGTTTTCATCATCGCCTTCGATTCAGCGGGCAATCAATTCAGTCAAGAGGTTGAATGGAGTGGTCAACAGCAAGGGACCAGTACTTGGACGTATTCTGATATTGGGCAGGTGGTTGCACTAGGAGGAGCGAAGTATGCAATTTCACTGACCAAGTCCACCTCCGAGACAGGACCACATATCCTCAGATACTCTCATGCATTGGTCAATGATGAATCAGATGTGATCAATGTCACTGTGTATCCTGCTAATATTGGTAGATTGGAACTTGTGGTCGGTGCTGAAACGGTTCAGCAACTGGATTCACTTGATATCACCATTACAGCATTTGATATCCATGATAATGAGATTTTGGTCCCTTCTTCAATTCAGGTTTCTGCATCTGGAAGGGGAACTGTTTCGATGGTTGGTGGTGATTTTGCACATTGGAGAATAGTGACCTTGGATGAGGGTAAGCATACGGTCACCATTGCAGCCAACAACAATTCTGGATTCACTCTGTCCCAGACTGGGACTTATACCGTTGAAGGAAATCTAGCAGGTTTCTTTGAGTCTGGTGGAACGATTTACTATGTTGGTGCTGGGCTAGGATTCTTTGTTCTCGCGGCCCTCGTTGTTGTTGTCGTTGTTCTAATGCGTCGTTCAGGTGAGGGCTACGGCGAATATGATGATGATTATGATGATGGGGTTGAGTATGACTCTCCCGATTCCTCAGCAGGTCCTACATCTGGACCCGAATCCGGCCCAACTGATGGCCCACAGATTTCACCTCAGGACAGCCAAGCAGCGGAATATTCCGCTGGCGAATACCAACAAGAGGGGTATGATCAAGGCGGGTACCAACAAGATGGAACTGAGCAACAGTCCACTGGTGATGATAACTACAGAGTCGATGAGAATGGAACCGAATGGTGGCAGGATGATAATGGAGTCTGGTGGTACAAGGCTGCAGGCGATCCTGATTGGAGTGAATGGCGAGATTGAAGATGGTGAATCTGATGCGTTTTCGCGACATCATTCCATCGGCAGTTGCTGCCCTGATATTGTTGCAGTTCTTGGTACCCTTGTCGCTAATTGAATCGCATCAAGCTTCTGAAACGTCGGGTCGTGCTGCGGTTGTCAGCATCGATATTTCGCCACAGGAGCCGCTTTCTATCGACGCAGATAGCCAGATACAATTCTCTGCTAATATGTATGATTCAGACGGTAATCAAGTTCTGGGCTCTCCGGAATGGTGGACTGATTCGGGAACCATTGATGCAGGAGGTCTGTTCACTCCAAACCTTGCGGGTTATGCAATGGTTCACGCCAGTAAGGATGGAGTCAATGAGAGCATCAACTTGACTGTGACTCCTGGCTGGCCAGATTCTATTGTAATCGAGACTGAATCGGTTGAGGTCATGATGGGTGATAGTGCGCAGATCAATGCCACCATGCTCGACAAGAACAGCAATCAAATCGTTGACCGCCCCATATCTTGGATGGCAGATTGTGGGAATATTTCCGAATCGGGATTGTGGACACCTGT
>JASMHR010000042.1 GCA_030750665.1 Candidatus Poseidoniaceae archaeon | reverse complement strand
ACTATTCTGTCCAATCTAGGCACACATTCCACGTTGTGGGCAAACACATCGAGGGGAAGGCCTGAGAGAAGTTGTTTCAGGTCATCGAGGTCCCCAGCCAAATCTGAACATAGCAATTCAAGTGATGTATCTGGACAAGTGTTGTGAACAGCCACGATACATTTCCGGTAATGGCCAGCCGCAGAGTCTTCTAGGTCATCTCGGTTGACAACAGTAATCACCGCATGTTCCAGACCCATTCGTTTGACGGAATCTGCTAATCTCTGAGGCTCTTTGGGGTCAAGAGGAGGCGGGGCTTTGATGCTGCCAACCGCACAGAAACGACAGCCACGGGTGCATTCTTCTCCAGCGATCATGAAGGTGGCAGTACCTCGACCCCAACACTCATGGATATTCGGACAACGTGCTTCCTGACAAACAGTTGCCAACATGTTCTCATCGATGTTGTTGCGAGTCTCATTGAAGGCTTTCAGGTCTTCTCCGGTCGGAAGGGAAGTGCGAAACCATTCAGGTAATCTTGGACGTGCCTGTAAGCGTTCAGCACGGCGTTCAGAAGCTGTTGAACCGTCGGCCATCGGCAACCTCTGCTCGTTCATACCCCACCCCTCTGGGGTGGGCGGCTGGATTGGAGCAAACAAAGGTTAGCATTGATTCTCAGAGCATGATAATTGCATCAATTAATCAGCAGTTCCTTTGGAGTCTTTGTTTCTTCATACTTCTTCAGTGGGTCGAGGTTGAGGATTGCTTCAGGTATTTCGCCATCCCACCAAGGCGGAATCTCTCCATTCTGGAATATCCTGTGCCAGTTTATCAAAAAGGTTCTCCTGTTATCTGAGATATTGTCCCATGTGCCGTGCAATAATCTAGCATCGAAGAGAACCATGTCTCCAGCAGACGCCTCGATATCAACGGCATCTAGATGCTGAGAGAAGACAGGGCTGGTAAGGTCGGTCATCTTTTGAATTTCGGGATCGTGCGGAGTGGGGACAAGGTCGTGCAATTCATGACGTCGATGATGTGTGCCTGGAATGACTCTCAAGCAACCATTCTTTCTGCTGGTGTCACTGAGATAATATCCGACTCCGATGACTGTTGGCCATGGAGTCAATGCTTCAGGGCTGTTCCAGTTGGCGTAGTCTTGATGCCAATAACACGGGGGGCCGTCAGGGGGTTTGGAAATCATAATGACCCATTCTTGGGCTGTGATATTTCCGAATCCAAGATCCTTGAACACTTGAGCTTGAATCGGGTGATCAATTATTCGTGCCGCATTGGGGTCAGGCATTCGAGTCGGACTTAATTCAAGATGTACTCTTCTGTCCCATCTGTCCTCGGTGAAAATATGAATGTCTGTTCCTTGGTATTGGTGCTTCTCGACGGGGGGATTATTGTTGATAACAGCCGCGGACCAGTCTCTCATTTCAGCGGTGAATTCCTCACTCCATACTCCCTTGATGAGGGTGCATCCCATTTCTTTCATTTGTTTACGGTGGAACTCTGCTTGTTGAGAATCGAGGAAAAAGGACACAGGACTCGACGCGGCGTAGATGCCCCAACGCAAAAACTCATCCCTGATTTGTCAGGCCCATAATATCAAGAACGATTCACTCAGCCACTCGGGTTAAGGTCAATATGTCTCTCAAAGATAGTCTGCCCTTCCGTGCTGTCAGGTATGGTTTCAGACTTCCAGGTCTACTGTATACCCGATTTGTCACTCAACCACAGGTCGACAGGTGGTTGAAGGATTCTCAACTCGATCTGTATGTTCATGACCCTGAACGAGGACTGCTGCGTCCAGTCACCCGTTCTGAGCGCCTGAAATGGACGATGCGCGAGGGTTTGGCCTGTGATGCTGTGCATTGGTTGGACAGGGTAGAGCCGCTCCTCTCAGCCGATGATGTTGTGTTCGACGTTGGTGCTAATATCGGCACGGTAGCAAATTGGTTCTCGGAACGTACATCGGCCGTATATGCATTTGAACCACATCCCGATAATCTTGAGGTTATCAAGCGGCAGAATGAGTTGCGCCGAACCAAGAATATCAACCTTCATTCATTTGCTCTAGGAAGGGAGTCGGAAACCATGCAACTTCATGTCAAGGGATTTCATGGACATCATTCCCTCGGGGATGCAGCAAACAGTCCGACCGTGGGCAAGATTGATGTCGAGGTCAAGACTATCGATGGATTCTGTGATGAACATGGAATTGCAAGAATTGACTTTCTGAAGATAGATGTAGAGGGCTTTGAGGAAGATGTTCTGCTTGGAGCTGCAAAAATTCTCGGTTCACAGGATATTGGAGTTGTACTGTTTGAAATCAGAGAGGCGATTCTCGATTCAGTCAATCGTTCAGCAGTTTCAGTGTTCGCCCCATTACTCGACAGTGGTTATTCTGTATTCGATCTAAATGGACACATTCTTTGTGGAGAAGAACTGGTAAAACCAGTCGATGGAGATTACCTTGCTGCTGTGGATGCTGAAGCCGTCGCCAAGAGATTGGCAGATTCAGAACTACAGTTCATCTGAAGGCAGGTGGCATTGAAGAAGAATGCGCCATCCGCGAACGATGCCTCTTCCTCTACATGGGCAGGCGGTTCTGGTGACCGGCGGTGCTCGGCGCATCGGTGCTAGCATTGTCAGGCATCTTGCAGCGGCAGGTGCACAGGTCTTGATCCATTGTCATACCTCTACGGCAGAGGCAGAGGAATTGGCCGAAGAGGTCGTTGGAATTGTGGTGCAAGGAGACTTGACTGAGGAATCAGGACGTCAACAGATTGTTTCGGCAGTCCAATCCAATGGTAAGGGCTTGTTCTGTCTGGTCCACTCTGCTTCAGTCTTCATAGCCAACCCTTCAACAGACGAGGAAGTCAGGCAGATGCAGATCAACAGCAAGGCCCCCCAGTCCCTCACTCATTCATTGATTGAAGAACTGCGTGCAGTTGGTGGTAGTATCATCAGCATTACCGATGCTTCTACCGACCGTCCTTGGGCTGACTACACGGCTTATTCAGCATCCAAGCAATCATTGCGAGACTGGACTTTGGCTTTGGCTCAGGAACTGGCTCCCGATGTGCGTGCTAACTGTATTGCTCCCGGTGCTATCCTTCCTGCTTCGGATGAGAGTCACCTGGTTGATTCAATTGCTGCACGTATCCCTCTTGGAAGATGGGGAGAGCCAGATGATATTGCTGCTGCAGTTGTCTTTCTTTCTCAAGCGCGATACATTACGTCTCAAGTGCTGACAGTTGATGGTGGTTGGAGTGCTGCAGGCCATCATCCTTGAAGTTCAGCAACGACATCAGAAAGGATGGCGATACCATCAATGATATCTGAGGTACTGTTCTTGGGACCTAGGCTGATTCGAACTGAGGTCAAGGCTTCATCCTCACTGAGTCCCATGGCGAGCAGGGTTCTTGATGGCATTCCAGTTGATGCGGTACAGCCACTACTGGGGGACATGACTACGCCCTTTCGTGCCATATCAAGAAGTGCTGCTTCAGCAGAAATCCCAGGGAGTCTGAAATTGATGATTCCCGGGGCCCGAGGCCCATCTGCATTCACTATGAAACCATGTTCCGTAATGGCATTGAGAAGTTCTGCATCGAGTTCATCGAGTTCATTGCTTGGAAATGAGAATCCTGAGAGTAATTTCTCAGGTAGGTGTCCTCCTCTCCGTCCACCTTGTTCTCCTCCGCCATGAATCAGAGGATCCAATCTCAGGCCCTTTCTGATGACAAGTGCTCCAAAACCATCGAAGCCAAGAGCAAGAGCATCGATTCCGTCGCTGGAGATTGGGATTCTTCCCACCGCTGCACTCGCTTCGACTACCAGCAGTGCTTTGGGATACCGTTCTCTAATTGCAGAAATGTCACGAATGACTCCTGTTTCATGATTCACCATTTCCACGGCGATGATGTCAGCATCTCCTCCTGAGTCGAGATCTGAAATATCCCACCCCATTCGTGTCAACCACATGACCGAATTACGTATGGCGAGTGGGGCGCCTGTGGAAACAAGGATTCTTCCTGCTTCTGGAGCCCTCATAGCGATACCCTTGATTGCATGATTACTTGCTTCATCAACAGATGAACAGAGGATGATTTCACCACTGGAGCCTACTCCTGCAGAAATCTCAGATTTCACAGATTCTGGAGATTCAGATGCTGCATCGTGTAATACCGAGGCGGCGGGGTCATCAACAGAGCCGTCGAGGTTGTTCAACCATATCTTCGGTTTCATCTCGCGCCCCTCCTCTGCTCCTCTGAAGAGGCCGTGACGCTTGAATCCTGATATAGCAATGCTTGTCTGCACCCTACATGGTGTGGCGGCAGGCGAGTGACCTTTTGGATAGTCGCGACGGCGACGTACACCATTTCAGCACCACTGTCAGCACCCCCGTGGACATTCAGATACATGAGAAAGGAATTTCAATCTCTGCAGGTCCATTATCTCGGAAATGGGAGTCTACCGATATCTCATACGTTTTGACTCAGAAGATTCCCGATTCTCGCCCCACTCAATGGTCTCTGCATGTGGATTCAAAGGATGACGGAATGATTGAGTTGTTGCGTTCTTTCAACGAATCCCATGTCTTGACGATGGCTGAATCCATCGCTGTTGCTTGTGATGCTAGATTGTCAGAGCACACGGGCAGGCGAGTGCGTGAGGATGAGCATGGCATGAATGTCATCACACAATTGAACGAGGTTGGTGAGAGATGGAATGCGCCGGTAAAACTCGATGGAATTAGATTCGATTTCAAGAAGAATCCTAATGGCTACATGGTCAAACTGCCCACTGAAATAGAAGATGGGGCTTTGGCAGGAGTAATCTGGTCATCAATAGCGGCCTTCGTTCTTGGATTGATGATTACTCTTGCAACCATCAGGACCGCCAATCCATTGGTAGCAGCATCATGGAGTCTAGGTCTTACTCTCTTGACGATTCTAGCATGGGCACGTCTGGAAGGGCCAACTGGAAATCTCGATAATAGACACAGGATATCTCTGACAAAACATACGGTCACCATTCAAGCCAATCTGTATGGATTGATTCCACGGACCATCGGTCAATGGCCATTGGCCAATCTCCTTGATCTGGACTGTAATGACAAGGGAGAGGTGACTTTCCTGCTCAACGAGATCAGAGTTCGTCTTAGGTTGCTGCGTCCTGAAGCCGAATATCTGGTCGCTTCATTCGGACAGGCTTTACGCGACATGGGTGTCGCTGAGCACCTAGATGTCTCTGAGGAAGAATGAGTGGAATCACTCAGTATTATTCTTGGTGCAGGGACTGGGATTTGAACCCACGAACCGCGTTGCGGACCGGATCTTAAGCCCGGCGCCTTTGACCATGCTCAGCCACCCCTGCAATCCTGCGGGGGAGGGTCTTGGCTTTTGATGCAACGGTGTTCCACCACCTAAGGTGGTGTTCTCCAACGCCTAGATTTACAGCGCAAAGGCCGCAAACGTTCTAATGGAGGCAAGGTGGGCCTAGTATCGATGTCCAGTCATCACGCGGCTACCCAAAAGTGGAGGGTGATGATGAGTATGGCCATCTTGCTGCTGATGTCAGTCGCCTCTCCTATGGCTCCATCTATGATGGAGAGGTTGGACCAGAGCATAGTGGATGAGCGCCATTCAGTCTCAGATTCCATGGTCTCCTACGACCTTTACGTGGCCGAACAGAACTCTTCAGCGGGAGGCATGGGTTTCATCACCACTCATGTTCCATCATCGGGTGGACAATCTGATGAATCAGCCATTGGAGGTGTGGAGTTCAAATCTGCTTCGATGATATCCAATCTAACTGTCAAAGGTGAGAACGATAATGGAGGCAGCATTCCACTTTTTGTTTACATTCGTTTCACCGGCCAAGAGCAGAGCACTGCGGATCTGACCTTTGAGTTGATGAGCGGTTCTTCAGTCGTCGCCAGCACCACAGCACAACTCGACGACCCTTGTCAAGATGGAGGATTCCTTGGCAGTAGTTGTGCTTACCAATATCGTCCCTATGAGATGGATGTCTCAACAACTCTCCAAGATGGCGGCAAAGGTTTCGTCGTACTTTCTGGTAAGCAATTGACCTTGCGAATCACCGCTGAGGCCAATTGCCAAGGAGGTGGCGTGCCTAATCAGGGCAGTGAGGATTGCGATGTTAGAGTAGCATACCACAATGTCGACAACAGCAATGGAGCGTATACCAGAATGGAGGTAAAGGCTAATGCTCTTGCCAATTCAATGGTCAAGGTTCACCGCTCTGGTGGTTCTTGGAACGATGCAGAGGTCACCGAATGGGCTCCCAATCACCGTGTTGAATATCGAACCATGCAGTTTTCAGTTGACGTGAGAGATGCATTTGGAAGAGACGATATCAAGGATGTGAAATTGGTCATGCAGACTCCTGATGACACTGCAGTGGTGTTTGAAAAGACCTTTGAAGATGGGGAATTGAAACTCGACAATGAAGGTCTGGTGGGTCAGCATGAATGGACCTATGATTCTGGTCGCGCAGCCGGGGATTATGGGGTACGTCTAGAGGTCAGAGATATGCAGGACAATGTGATGGTCTTTGAGCACGATGGCGTTGAATTCGTCGAATATGCCGTATACTTACAATTGGGAGATTCGCAGGGCGATGTCATCCTAATCGCACCTGAGAAGACCACCTCGGTTGAATTTGAACTCGAACATATTGGGGCTGATGGGCTAGATATGGAGGTGCAACTGTCCTTACAGCGAAATCCAGGTAGTGATTGGTTGATCGAGTTCAGTGAACCAGGGGGATACGAGTTGGATGGTGGAGGTGACCTTGTGCGCCCAACATTGACAATAACCTCTCCCGATGATTTGTCAGATGCCCCCGCCAATCTTGAGATAATTGGCCGTGCATATGCTGATACCGACGGTGATGGTACCAGTGAGGAGGTTCAAGTGGTTACGACTTCAATCGATATCGAGGAAGTTGGAGTCTTTGCAAAACCCAAGGTCAGCGCATTCAGTGATGAGGAGAGGGTGATGGAGATTGCCGATTCAGAGAGGCCGGATGTATACGATACAGACGTTTCACACTTCATTGATGCAGAAGGAACTGGTGAGTTCTATCTTGAGATATTCAATACCGGTTTTGATTTCGATACCTTCAGAATAAGGGTTGATGGGCCGCATACATGGACAGTCAGACTCTATGATCAGGAGACCAGCACATCACTCACTGAAGACGGTGCATATTTCCTCACCAATCAGGTCGAGAGTCACAATATCCAGACTTTGACCATGCAGTTGACACCTCCTTTGGACAGAGGTCAGGATGACATCGCAAAATTCGAAACAACCGTGATGAGTGAGGGTAATTCCAGTCTGCGTTCAAACATCTCTTTCACCGCCCATCGAACCTTCGGAGTCTTTGCTCAAGTGACCTCGGATGAGTTTGGTCTTCCATTAGGGCATATCGGTCCATTTTCATCCACACGTTCGCAACCATTGGTGCTCACAGCTGACATAACAAATTCCATGGAAGAAGGTTCTGAGTACTCCACATGGCAGATTCTCAATCCCGCTGAGTTGAAATCCAATATCGATAACAATCCAGTCTTTGGGACTTGGGACTTCGCGGTGACCGATACTTCTGGTTCCACAGTCGTCAATACAGTCTCATTAGGACCGGGTGATGTCGAGACCATCCGAATCTCTGTGTCTCCAGGAAACAAACTGAAAGCTGGAAATCATACCATCTATCTGAGGATCTCTGAGGTCAGTGAATCCGAAGATCCGCGCTACTTCGATCTGCCACTTGAGTTCGAGGTCGAAGAGGACATGCCGAATGACCTTCAGATCATCCAGTTATCACCAGATTTGCCCATGGAGGCAGGAGACAAAAGGCAGATGGAATTCAAGGTGGTGAATGGCAACAATGTTGACCTTGATCTGCTGTTGGATATCGATGCACCATCCGGATGGGATGTTGACATCGAATCTATTCCATATATGGGCGTTAAAGCCTTTGATGACAAGACATTCACCGTGGTTGTAATCGCTCCTGATGATGGCGTTAAGGATGGAGATGTGGCACAAATCACCATCACCGCCCAACCCTTGCACAAAGTGACTCCATATGGGCCTGATTACATCAAGACCAAGAAGGTTCAGATCAAGATTGATTGCAGCGGAGGAGTCGAGTGTCTGATGCAGGAATTATCGTCTCCGCGCCAGTCGACAGTTGCTGCGGGTGGGGGGCTCTTCTTATTGCTGATATTTGCTGCATTCTTGCGTGGAAAGCGTTCAGGTCAATATGTAGAGGAATACATCGAAGATGATTTCTCAGACGAAGAAATGGACAACTCCGAGCCAGAATCTGACGTTGCCCCCATTGAAGAAGAGGATTGGGATGACGACATAGAGATGCTCGATTAGTACACCCATTATTATTCCACAGGGACCCGTAGGGTCCTGTGGACGTATGAACCATGCTCCATTCGCCTTATGTGCCTTCGATTTACCCCTGAACTCGGTGTTCACGTTGTCACGTCACAATGAAGTCCCACAGCCCGCAATCAGAGTTCAAAGCGATATGCCTCAGGCCATTAGAGCCGTGGGGATAGTCATCATCATGGTGATATCATCATTTGCTGCGATCGAATTCAATTCATTTAAGGCCATGGCTCTCAATGATGCAGACCAAGATGGATTGTCATATGCGCAGGAATATCTGCTCAATACCCAACCTGCTGACCCAGATACTGATGGTGATGGATTGCCAGATGGTTGGGAATGGAGATATGGACTCAATCCGCTCGATGCATCGACCTCTGGACACAATGGCTCCACTGGGGACCCCGATGGTGATGGCCTAACCAATCTGGTCGAATATATGGTCAATCAGCCAGTAAATTGGGATTCTTCTTCAACTCCTTCAATCCTTGACAATGGGGTTTGGTGGAATGGAACCGTTCCTGTTAGGGGTTGGTCTGAGGAGCATGTTCAGACCCTGAACACACCAGGATGTGGTGATTCTGGTTCCGATGGTTCCGGGACAATCGTTCTGTGCGATGAAGACCCACCTGGAAATATATGCCAAAATGGCCTTGACGACGACGGCGACGGGATGCTCGATGGATTGGATCCTGATGGTGATGGAGATGCCAACTGCAATAGTGACGACGATGATGGTGATGGGCTCATCGATGAAGATCCAGATGGTTGGGATACTGATGGCGATGGAATGGACGACGGTTGGGAGAATGCCAATGGACTTGATCCAACTTCTGCCAGCGGCGACAATGGAAGTGGCGGAGACCCCGATAATGATGGTCTTGTCAACATCTACGAATATGTCAATCCCGGTTGGGACAGCCAGTGTGGAGGGAGCGATTGCTTCCAACCCGGTCCTGATGCTGGGGCTACAGAGACTCATTCACCTTGTAATCCAGTAGAGTTGGTAGGTCCTGGTAATTGTGCAACAATCACTGCCGAGGTTGATGGTATCACTCAGACTGATCCACAAAGGGCAGATACTGATCGTGATGGCGTGAATGACGGAGACGAGGCCCTTGGGAACTTGACCGATCCTACCGATTCTGATACAGATGGTGATGGAATATCAGATGGAATAGAGATCAATTCCGGGTATGGAACCGCCGGCCAGACTCTTCAAGCAAGTGACCCAAGAAACAACAATACCGATGGTGACCAGTTTGAAGATGGTGAAGAGGACCTCAATGGTGATGGTTCGTTACAGGGCAACGAAACCGATCCTACACGGCGAGAAGATGCTGGAGATGCAGATGGTGATGGTTTGGATAACTGGGAGGAGAATATGACTTGCACGTTCTGGGATGTTGCTGATTCTGACTTTGGAGGGGTGAATGATTATCTTGAACTGCAGGCTAATCACAGTACAGACCCGTGCGATTCCTTCGTCGCTTTTCAGACCACACATACCCAGTACAGTAGTCAGAGGTTGACGGTTGCTGATTCCTCTGGATTCAATCCAAATGGAGGTGTTGGTTTCTACAATGTATCGGGTACCCTGACCGGTTTTGCCTATTCTAGCCTACAGGGCTCTGTATTGACAGGAGTTGCAATATCTCCACCAGTGGGTACGTCGAGTATTGAGAATAAGAATGCTTCATTCTGTCACACATCTGCCGTCTTGGATGGCACTATTCTGACAACTAGAACCTATTGTGATGATGATTATGAGGATACAGATGGCGATGGCCTTGCCAACTGGGAGGAATTGACCGGTGTCTATGGATTCACTTCCAATCCAGGCCTGACAGATACTGATAGCGATGGTGAGTCCGATTTCGATGAGGTGGCTAATGGCACCTTGACCGATCCTCGAGACCCATGTTTCAACTCTCTTGATTCCGATGGGGATGTTTTGAACGACTATTTCGAGACCAGCACCGGTTGCACATTGAATGCGATGGGTATCGATAACGGCACCTTCGATCTATATGTCACCGATCCCAATATTTGGGATACTGATGGAGGGGGAATCGACGACGGAAAAGAATATTTCGATTCAACCAACCCAGAGGTGGGTAATCCTCAAGATGATATTCATCTCTCCGACTATGATGGCGATGGAATCCCTGATGAGATAGAGAATATCACCGGCACCAATTGGATGGACCCAGATACTGATGGTGGTGGGATGTCAGATGGCCTAGAATGCCCTAGGCCATTCTGGTTCACAGGATGCGCTGGTTCAGGATTCGATCCTTTTGATCCAACCGATGACATAATTGCAAATCAGGTTGTGTTCTATGCTGAGAACACATCAGGAATCGTGGATGCAGAACAGTCGCACTGGTGGAGGCAGTACACTTACGATAATTACACAAGTTCTGCATATGGTGTGGATGCACTTGTCCACCCAACCGAGGAAATCAATCTGGTTTACAACAATGGCAGTCACTTGCCTGACTCGACCTTCCAGAACGGAACCGTTTCTTGGAGGATAACGTTTGAGTCCCCCATCCTTTCTGGACCAATACCAATGCCAACCAATACTCAGAACATCACATCCTCTGTCGACCAGCTCGTCGAATTGACTCGAACTCATTTGACTCACAAGTACGACGTTGTCTCTGGAAGTGGCGCTCTTGCCGAGATCAATGTGGTGCAGCCAGAGGTGTTCTACTCCACTTCCGTGCAAGCCACTACCATCGCCATGTCAGGGATGGCATATGAGACAATAGTTGATTCGGAGTTAAGGAATCTCTCATCTCCAGTTTCTTATGCACTTAATGTGACGAACGGTGTAATCAGTGACGCTGGTGCGGTCAGCGCTTGGGACAAGGTCGTAGCCATACAGGATTTCCTTGTCAATGGAAATGATAGCACCACTTTCATACTCAACAGCAATGGTTCTAATCCAGCCGGAGCTCCAGATCTTGCGACTCATCTGTTGTTGAATGCCAAACAAGGTAGTTGCTCTGAATTCACCACCACTTTCGTGACTATGCTCAGGCTAGCGGATATCCCTGCGCGTAAGGTTTCAGGATTCAAAGGCGGAATCTGGAATGGAAGTGGATACACTGTGATGAGTAACCATCATGCATTCTGGGGTGAGGTCAGACTACAGACCAATGCCGGCAGTTCCAATCTTGATCTAGGATGGATACCCTTCAGTCCCTGTCCCGTTCCTGAAGACCTTGAGATAGTGAATGACACATGGTCTCCGACTGCATACGATAGAGATGGTTCTACACTCATAACAGTAAATGGGACCCTGAGATACTCCGAAAATCAGACTGCTGCTGCAGGAGTTCTACTGACTGCATACTTGGTACCAGCAGATGAAACCTCATTGGTTCCCGGTCCAGCCTCTTCTCCAGAGCGTGAAATGGGCACGGCCACAACCGATGCCAATGGTAGTTTCAATATCACTGGAATGCCGGCCGTTGCCATACATTCAGGCTTCCAGAAGGTAGTTTTCGTTCCTAGAACAATGGGCATCATCCAGTCTCAATTGATTGAGCAGAGTTGGTTCATCAACGTTACAGATGATGTGGAATTATTGCATATCGACCCCGCACCTGCCAACGCCCCTAATCTCGGAGCTGGTTCGACCACGACGATATCTGGAACAATGTCATATCAGAATACTCCACAATTGGCCATTGAGGAACTTGCTAACCATACTCTGTGGTTGAACTATTCCACTACCGTTGATGGAGCTATCAGCGATACTGCCGTGGTAGGTGAAGGTGGAGCATGGGAATTCACCATTTCACTGAGTGCGAATGAGCCTTTCGCCAATATTTCTGCAACAGTGGAATTCGGAGGGTGGACAGA
Source organism: Candidatus Poseidoniaceae archaeon (assembly GCA_030750665.1). Classification (GTDB taxonomy): domain Archaea; phylum Thermoplasmatota; class Poseidoniia; order Poseidoniales; family Poseidoniaceae; genus UBA226. Next base: position 2,365 of record JASMHR010000042.1, on the reverse strand, counting down.
TTCCAGTCAATCCTTCACAGGTTCTCCAATGCATCTCAGGGCTGGTTCTCTAGGATTGACATTCGTTGTCGAGGCAGCACCAAACATCACAGCAAACGTTGAAGGTCCAAAGACCAATACTTCACGCTTGGTGGTCGATTCAGACGTCTGGATAAATGGAACCGCACAGACGGTTTCCACTCCTGCTACCTCTCTCTCTGGAGACCTTGAGGTAGCAATTCGTGAGAATGGAACTGGGGCATTATTCGAGGTGATTGCCAATCTATCTGTCTCTGGATCTTTCCAGACCTCCTTCAATCTGACTACTGCCATGGTGCAGAATGTAGCAGCGGGAGCCATCGATCTGAGGTTACGTTTCTACCCCAGCAATCTCAATTCAACTGATGATGTCAATCTTTCTGGTGAGGCTTTCTGGATGATCAGTAGGATGAACATCACTTTCGATACTCCTACACATATCCGTGGGACTGGAGGTGCGTACACGATGAATGTTCTAGACCATCGGGGCCTGTCTCCTGCCAATGTTTCTGGAATATACAATAACAGCTTCAACGGAGTAGTGGTGAACACCACCACCGATCCATCGACCGCTCAATTCACGGTCAGTTTCACTTCACCTGCCGGTCTTCCAGGTGGGGATTATCCTTGGACCACCTCTTTCGGTGGTTCGGATTATTTTGAGCCGGGAATATTCTCGACCGTTGCAAGACTGCAAGGTGAGGCAGGCTTTGATCCAGATCCGCCTACCTTGGTGGACGACTGGACACACATAGGTGGAACCAATTGGCTGACCGCCAATCTTTACGATTCTGGACTGAGCCAGATCATTACTGGAAACAATTCCACCGTAGCCGTGTTCCTGAATGACCCCGTAATGGGTCAGATAGAGGTTGGCTCAGCACCAGTCAACATCACTACTGGAGCAATCAATGTGACCTTGACGGCCCCTACTCATCTACCATCAGCGGTCTATGAATTGAATTTCATGATTGATTTCGACCCAGTTGCTGGAACTCCAAACAATGATGCTTACTACTTCTATGCATTCGATCCGATGAATCCACCGGCCGCGATAGATTGGGGAATTCAATCGGAGGCGGTGCTCATCTTCGAGAATTCATCATACAGCACACAAGTCAATCAATCGATTGAACTCACTGTGTTTGTACAGGACGTGGCCAATGGAACCGGATTGGCCGGAGCATCGGTATCTTTCATCTTCGATTATGGAGGTTCCAATGTCAGCATGGGAACAGCGAAAGCAAATTCCACTGGAGCCGTTGTTTTCCAATGGGTGCCTGATTCCATCGCTCCTGAAATATACGATATTGCTGCCATAATGGCAGATAACCTGAGCGCAACGCTTGGCTCCACTGATGCAGGTCGTTGGTTAGGAAACAGTTCTCAGGCGGAATTGACGGTGCAGGTTGGAACATCGATAAGTGTAGTCTTCCCAAGCCCAATAACTGCTGGTTTACGATTCAATCTGAATGGTACAGTTCTCGATGCTGATAATTCTAGCAGACCTCTGTCTTCAGCAGTGCAGTTGGATGTGTTCTGGGCTGATAATCCAGCTGAGGTACTCATCAATGATGCAATGACCAACCCCAATGGAACCTTTTCTCTCAGTGTGCCTACAGACACAGCAAGCAATGGAACTGAGCGAGGTAACCATGTGCTGGTCATCCAAGTAGTCAATGATTCAAATCCATTCTATCTGTTTGGTGCGGCCCAACAGAATATTCTAGTCATGGGCCAGACCCTGATTGAGGATGTTGTTCCAAGTAGTCCAATAGTGGTCATGCGTGGGGATTCAGTTGATTTGAATGCCACATTGAAGGAATCATCCAACATGTATCAGCCATTGGATGGAGAGACGATCGCCATCAAGTTCGATGACACATGGTTGGTCGAGCAGATAACCGCAGATGGTGGGAAAATCAGTTACCTGCATTTGATTCCGGATACCCAACCACTTGGAGCGATAACCATCACTTTCTATTACAATGAGACAGTGGATTTGCTATCTACCAATACTACTCTCACCACAGTCACCATTTCCACCACCACGGTCACCTATGTGCACCCAATCTCAGCCAATCCGGTTGCCGGTGAGAGTTTCGAGATCAATGGAAGTGTGGTATCAGACAATCTTTCGGGCGTGATTAATCGAGATGGGTCATTGTTGAGTCACACTATACAGTTCAGGATCAATGATGTCACATCAGGATTCAGTGTCGCTGGAGGACTCTTACAGATTGATGGAAGTTGGAATGCAACTGTCACACTGATGTCTGATTTCCAGAGAGGGGCCCATGACCTGACTGCGATATTCATCCCTACAGTCAATTATTACGAGGAATCA
>JASMHR010000041.1 GCA_030750665.1 Candidatus Poseidoniaceae archaeon | reverse complement strand
ACCTGTGCTGCCGGCGACCTGAGAGGCTTTGATAAGAGGTTCCATGGAAAAACTACCACCAAGGGGGTATTTCGAACTGATTGCTGGCTTTCAGTACCACATTTTCATGATTCGAGCCATTCTTTGACCAGACCGGGCAATAACTCACCGGCCTTACCCTGATGAAATTCATGAAAAAAGTCAACATTCAATGGTGGGTCAAGATTGACTCCAATACAGTATGAACCAGTATGCCTCGCTATTGGGAGCAGGTTGTTTGCTGGATATACATGCCCACTGGTTCCTACCACAATGAATACGTCACAATCATGGACTGCTGCTTCGCAAGTCCACCTCCCGAATGGCTCCTCATCAAACCATACGATGTGTGGCCTCAATCTCTGATTGCTACAGTTTGAACAAGGGACATAATCATCCTTCAGTTGCTCTGGCTCCATGGCTTCACATACATGACCGCATTCTTCGCAGCGCAATTTGCGAAGCTCACCATGCATCTGAATGAATCGCTTTGAGCCGGCGCGCTCATGGAGGTCATCGACATTCTGGGTAATCAGGGTGAAATCTTCCCCGAATCCTTCTTCCAGTTCAGCAAGAGCATCATGAGCCGGATTGACTTCAACTTCGAGCAACTGACGACGTCGTGCTTGATAGAAACGCCAGACCATCTCAGGATTCGCATTCCATGCCTGTGGTGTGGCAACATCCTCCAATCGATGTTCCTCCCACAAGCCATCCTCAGCACGAAAGGTACGGATTCCTGATTCGGCACTGATGCCTGCACCGGTCAATACCGCTACCTTCATTCCTTTCTTGAGCATGTATATCACTATCCATCGAGGGTACTTCAAACAAGCGACAACTCCGCGAAATTCGCCAATATCCGCTCTCCAGCCAACTTCTCTATCCTTGGGTCATCTTCCTTGAATGGCATATCTTCCACCTGTGATGCATATCGACATATCTCAGCGGTGGACTCTGGGTGAAACTGTACACCCCAGGCTGGCAAGGGCACTCCCTCCTCATCACAGATGCGGAATGCTGCGATACCGACGTGTTCTGCTTCAGCCAACAACTGGAAACGCCCTGGAATCTCAACCACTTGGTCCTGATGAGTGAATACAACTTGTGGAGGCCTTTCACAAGCCTCGAACAACGGGTCTCCCTCGCCCTTGGAGGTCAATAGAAGAGTGGAAATATCATGAAAACCATTCTCTGCTCTTTGTAGGCGTCCACCGAAAGCAGCGGCCAACAATTGATGCCCGAAACAAATTCCTAGAGTTGGAACGCCGTGTTCCACCGCCCTACGGACAAAATCAGCAGCCTCATCCATCCACGACTCATGCATCGTCAAATTAGAACGGGAACCACTGATGATCAGAGCAGCCACACCATCATCGAACCAAGCCTCTACATCACTGGGCATAGGAACTCGATGAAATGGCAATCCACCCCAATCGCCTTCACTCTGCCATCCCTCAAGAGAGGGCAACTGTGGATTCAGAGCGAGAATATCGACTTCGCCAAATGGCCGCATCGCTGCTGCATTTCCCTTCGGTCCGTAGACCTCACGCTCACACAACAGGTCGAGGATTGCAACCTTCGTCGGCATGAATGGACGTCGATGACTCAGAACTTCTTGGTTGTGGTCTGGAGGCGACGGTTGAAATGGGATGTGCGTTGCGCAAGGATGAGCATATGGGAATAAGTACTGAAGAAGTGTTGGCTGAAATAGGTCCTGTCCAGGAGATTCTGGATGCTCACGACGGGGTAGTGAATGTCATCGATACCGAAGGTGGAATCATCATGATCTCTCTAGAAGGTGGATGTATCGGTTGTTCATCGACTCCAATGACTGCTATGCAGATCTATTACTCGTTGATGAAACTTGACGATGTAGAGGATGTGGTTTTTGTCAATGGAGAACTACCTGATTTCATGCGCCAGTTCATCGACCAGAAAATGGAGGATGAAACCGAAGAGAGCGAAGGCGATATCGTCTAATGTGGGTTCTTTGAATCATTCCCATCTTTGCCACTTTGAACCACTTCCTTGAGGACGGTGGTAGTAAACATCATTCTCACGTAACCACTCGACCCCCTCCTTGACTCCCTCATTTGCTTGAATAGTTTCAGAAGGATGATATTCAATTTCATCTTCATAATCCTCTTCTTCATCATATGCCTCCTCATCTTCCCAATCATCTACTTCGTCCTCTTTGATACGACGCAATGCAAACGCCAACATCCCAATGACGAACAATAACAGCAAGCCGATTCCACCTGTAGCGATAGCAGTCTGCGAAGCAAAAAGACCACCTTCACTTGGCATCGGTTTCACCTGCATTGTGAGCGATAACGTGTTATTCTCATCCTGTTCTGCAATCTGTTCTTCAGAATCGATATGGACAAGCAACTCAACTTCTCCTTTCCAGTCAGGTGTCCAAGAAAACGAAACAATAGTGGAATCGCCTTCCAACAGTACTACCGTTTGATTGGTGATTACAACATCATGCCATTGCTCATCATGAAAGAAACGAGTTGCTAATGTCACAACGAAAGGTTGCTCACTGTGATTACCAAGATTGATGATATCGATACTCACCGACACAGCTGTTCCCAGAACCGGTGGCTGCGAGGACAATATGATTTCAGTTGCAGTCATATCTGGGCGGACCTCGATCACAGGTAGGCGCAGGGGCCATGTTTCTGTAGAACCGATTCCTCCAATCGGGTTACCGGCAATATCAGCGACCTCGAACCAACAATCAAGAGAGTCTGCATGGATTGGTGGGAATGTCAGATTTACAAGATATCTAGACACTTGTCCAGGTATTGACACGGTGGCCTGTCCATGAACTTCATCTCCAACTGTTTCAAGCCCTTGTCGCAAAATACAAGTGACTGGAATTTCATCAGTAGATAGTCCAGCATCCAACTCTTGTAAGTCAAACTGAAGAACCATATCAGTCGAATTTGCCGCGATGAAGGATGGCTCTGAACCTATCAAAGATGGGCCCTCATCGTCGACCTGCAGACGTAGGGGAGGCGGGGCTGGATTCACTTCTCCTGGACCTCCGCCAACCTGCAAAGTGACCCTGTACAAGCCGCTTCCAAGGACATCCATCATCCCATTGAATCGACCATCCTCATCAGCCTCCACCTGTAGCGGCAGATCAAGAGGCACCTCCAATGAAATCTGGTAAGAATCAGCGGCTGGAGCAAGGTCAACAACAACATAACGAACTCTTCCAGAAATCAATAATCTAGAGCCGAGGGCTACGTAACTATCATTCTCAAGAGTTCTGTTCCCCATATCATCTGCCAATGAAATGGAGAAGTCTGCCAGCCGAATATCCGCATCAAAACTCCATTCCAATCCAGTTGACAGAGTTTGTTCACCAGATGAATCAACAACCTGAATATTGATTGATTGACTGAACGAGACAATCGGTTCGAAATACGGGGTGGTACTGAATGAGATATTCAAGTAAATCAGTTCACCATCACCAAACAAGGTGAGGCCATCCGCCAGCAACTCCGGATAATTGGAATAGAGGTCTCCATCTTGATTCCATGTCAACCTCCTTTCTTGCCCAAGATCAATTGTGACTCTCTCAAGGTCATCAAGTCCATTGATATCGTAAATTGTCAGATTCAACCAAGCCGAATAACTCGGCACGAGTACATCGCCTCCTCCCGGGAGGGAAAGTGTCGCATTCTGCAGAATGCTTGGCGAGGGTACCAAAGAGATGTAGTGAAGGATATCAGAATCCAAACCGGGACCGCTTGCTAGAGAATTTCCAGCCCTGTCCTCGCCCTCAACAAACAATGAGACCAATTGCCCATGCGAATTATCTGAATCATCAAACGTGGCATGGAAGAAATCAGTATCTTGAAAACGAATCAGAGGGCGTGAACCATATTCTTCAATCTCAGGAATTCCGTTTCCATCATCATGTCTTGCCTCCACCCACCATCGTAACATCAATGTCTCCTCAGCCAACCCAATACTCTCGGAACCATCGGTTATCGAGACGTTGAACAACTGCTGTGCCTGTGGGAGTATCCTCTCTCCAAAAGGAGTGTGCAACAACATACCAGGCGTGGTAGCATCAACATTGAATGTAAGTGTTGCAAAACCCGGTACTGTTACATCGAATGGCCCGATGATTGCAGCACTGATGGTGAATCCACCATATTGATTCACTGCAGGTGCATGAGTTTCTATCGAGAAGTCTCCACTCTGGTCCACAGTGCCATTACCACTCACATTCTCTAATTCTATCAATAGGTCTCCTGGCTGAGGATGACTTGATTCATTGAGGAAACGAACCGCACCACTTACTCGCAGCAGATCACCTCCGGCAACCCATTCGTCGGTCAATATCTCAGGCCCTCCTTCACTAGGTGAAGTCTCATCCCATATCACGTAGGAAACAATCTCCACCCTTCGTTCATGGTCTGTTGTCTGGCTGGAAAGACGTTCAGAATGAAGACCGTCTACCGTCATGACCTGTGCTTGCCAAGTCACACCCTGTTCAGGCAACCAGTCCCAATCAACACTTACATTCCATTCCATCTGTCCAGTATCTGCATTCAATGGCTGCCATTGCCCACTGAGATTTGCTATCATGCCGCTTGGGTCGTTCACCCAACTGCTTCCGTTGATCATCGAATGAAGCAAGACCGGCCGATTGGCCACATCCTGTAACTGTGGAGTCAAAGCCACCCAAGATAAATTTCCTAGACCTTGATAACTGGTGGCCTGCAATCCTACTACGAATGATTCACCATTTGGGACCATGGTCTGGGAAGGTAAAGTGATGGTGCCAATTGAAGGTGCACGATCGCCAAGTTGAACATATAATCCAGAAAGTTCCACCACACCAGCACTTCCGCTGCTGACATTGATGTTGATACTGACATTACCTGTAGCATCAGCAGTCAGATTGGATAGATGCTGATTCAATTCACTGACAAGGTCTCCATGCGGAGAAATACTCACGGTTGGAGTCCAATCATATTGGATTGCGATGTTGTTGAGAACCAGAGTTGCGTTGCCACTCACATTCAATGGAATATCGACGAACTCATTGCCCCATGAATCAATGAATGAGGGTGTGGCATTGGCCAACAAGGAATTGAGAGAAGAAGAGAAATCAGGAGTGGTCGAACCATTACTGAGGTTTCCAGAATGATTCCATTCCCATGCCCCATCATTGCCGATGTCAAAACCTGCTGTCACATCATCTGTTCCTTCGAAAGCAATCACTAGTCGTGGGCCATGAGTTGAATTTTCTCGAGCCATTATCTTGAGATAAGAACCATCTGGCTTGCTTGTATTCTCATCTCCAATCAACAGAAAACCCTGATTAGCCGCACTTCCATTGGCCCAACTCTGAACCAGGTTTGTCAAGGCCTGTGAATTGAAATCAAGCCAGGACTGCTCAAGATTGGCTGGACTGTCCGTTACGCTATCCACTGCAGAACCTTTGTCACTACTGGCGGAAGCTCCTGCACTGGTCCACGAATAGTCACTTCCTGTCGTGTTATCGATAGCATTGTTCCAAGTGACACCTGCTACCTGTTGTGGTGGAAGATTCACTTCCATCCCTTCTTCCCAATCCTTGAGTAAGGGATAAATCGCGTAAGTGTGCTGTGCAGTGACTGGCTGACCCGTCGAAGCATGGTTGACTACATCGTCAACCCAGAATGACAGGTTGGCATCCAACACCGTGACCGCTGGTAGTTGAGTAAGATTGAACCAGTATACTCCACGATAAATATGCCAATTCGCCCATTCCGACTTTCCCGCTAAGGTCACAGTTGAATTGCCATAGTTACTATCGCCATGGGTGCTGTTCCCCCATGATGGATTTGGCTTATGAAGATAAGAATCTCGAGCATCAGTACCAGATAGAACAAGTTCACTGAGGGTAGAAAGGTTGACTGTCGCCGAAGTCACATTAGCATTGACTGGAAGACGAATGGAATAGGTCTGGTTGTATCCATTTGAGAGATTCAATCCAACTCTTTCCCAACCATTGGAAAGTTCGTTCACAAAACCGAAGGAGCCGTTTCCTTCACCACCAAATGCCCACTCAAGGTCACCATCATCGCCAACATCAATTCCAATGGTTCGAGGACTGACCCCCGTCGCATTCTGCCAGCCGCGCACATCGAGATTCGCTGAATTAACAACTCCATTGGCTGCAAGGGTGAAATTGGTACTGCTATCATATCCTGAACTGTTGAATGTGACATTCACCGATTGAGGAAAGCCGCTATTGCCAAAATTAGAGGTAGATCCTGCTTCACTGGATTGCAATAAGGTTTCGGGGAATGCAGGAATACTGGCAAGCAGCAGCGCCACCAATAGGATAGCACGCCCCTTCATGTGGCAAGGAGCAAACACTTCAGCAAAGAGAGTTTGGACGCATAGTTTGATTCAACAATGAATACCATGCCTGATTTGCACAACTTGTTTCAAACCGGAAGTTATTCGGTGAACGCATAGTTCGTCTATATGAGAAAGATGCGTTCCTTCAGTGCGCTATCCAGATTCGCGTGGACAATTATGTTGTTGTTCTTGTTTTCAAGCCTCACTCCATTGCAAGAAATGGAAGAACTTGAACATGACTTTGATTCTTCCATGTCAGCAGGAGGGCGGTCATCACCGGATTTGATCGTAGATTACATCTCCGCTTCATGGAGCAGTGCAGATGCAGGAGACAGCAAGAGTGTCAGTGTGCGAATCGAGAATCAAGGAGATGCTTCCAGTGGTTCTTTCAGATGGGGACTCTACCTTTCCACGGATACCAGCATCACCACCAGTGATACCCATCTCGATGATTGGTCTCAATCAAGCATCTCTTCCGGTTCATCGCGTTCAACCTCGAAATCCATCACCATCCCGACGACCATCACAGGGGCACGGTACTATGTAGGAATGATAGTGGATATCAACAACCAGGTAAGTGAATCTGACGAAAACAACAACGATGATTATGACAGCGGTAGAGTGACAATCAACGAAGCTCCTGACCTGACGGGAAGGAGTTGTAGCACCCCCTCGACCGGAGTGGTGGGGGATTACCTCGATTCCTCGATATCATTGAGCATAGAAAATGATCCTGGAGGCTCATATATCGCCTCTTCCGGAGCATTCGATTGGGGAATGTTTCTTTCCAGTGATTCAACTATCACCACCTCTGATACCCAAGTTGGAAGCGACCAATACAAATCCAGCATCTCGGGAGGTTCCTACAGTTCAGATACTCTTTCCAGCAGTAACAGAATACCTTCTTCACTCAGTGGAGGAACCTATCACTGGGGTTTCATCGTCGATATCAATTCTGATGTTGATGAACAAGATGAAACGAACAATATCTACTACTGTGGACAGATTACCATTGAAGATGATGACGCTGACCTTGAGGCGGATTCAGTCGGAACCAGTAGCAGTAGTGCTGTGATGGGAGATACGATTACCGTCAGTTACCGAATCAATAACATTGGACATGATTACTCAGGTTCATTCCATTGGGAACTCTATCTCTCAACTGACCAAACCATCACAACGAACGATGTTTTGGTGGATGAATTCAGTGTTTCAAGCATCAGTGCAAACAATTACCGTTCTGGTTATGAATACAATGTCCAAATTCCCACCACCATCACTGCTGGTTACTATTATCTGGGCATGATAGCCGACAATCGAGATGCGGTCGATGAATTGGATGAAACCAACAATGTCGCTTATGATTCTACTAGAATAGATATTGAAGAACAAGCCGATCTTGAAGCGACCACTCTTTCAGGACCCAGCACAGGACAGGCCGGACAACAAGTCAGCATTTCATGGAAGATTGAGAACAATGGAGATGACTCAACTGGTACCTTCTATTGGCGAATGTACCTGTCAAGCGATTCCACAATCACCAGCAGTGATACACAGGTTGGAAGTCAACAGTATGCGTCTAACATCTATGGAGGAAGTTCTCGCAGTGGGACGTTCAATGATTACATCCCAAGCAGTCTGGGAGCGGGGACATATTATTGGGGAATCATCGTCGATACCACCTCCGTGGTCGATGAAGGAGATGAGACCAACAATGTCCTCACTGGAAACAGTATCTCACTCACTGAACCTGATTATGATTTAGAAGCAACCTCAATAACAGTGGATTCCAATTATCGACAAGTGTGTGAAGGAGAAGACATCTACCTGACCCTGAGTGTGACCAACCTCGGCAATGACCATGCTGGTTTCCATCAATACGAAGCGACGGTTGCGACAAGCGGCACTGATACTGCAATCTATTACGGCACCTCATTAGGGACCGCATCAGGGAACAGCGGAGTACCCTCATACACACACTCCAGCATGAGAGCATCCCTTCCAACCAGCCTTACCCCCGGCACATACTATGTTGGAATCATCGTCGACGTGTGGGATAGCGTTGATGAAACTGATGAGACGAACAATGTCGTTGCCACACAGAGTGCTGAATTAACAATTCTAGATTGTGCCCCTGACGTTGAGGCTACCTCAATCTCCGGCCCCAGCAGCGGCGTTCGTGGACAATCTCTGCAAGTGACTGCTCAGGTCAAGAATGACGGACTGGAGGATGCAGTGAATGTTGGTTACGAAATACTGTTCTCACAGGATGCCAGCATCACCAGACAAGATGTGCTCGTGGCCTCAGGCAACATCAATTCAATTCTGATGGGAGCCATGTGGACAGATAGTGTCACCATCTCAGTACCTTCCAATCTTGCAGATGGATGTTGGTACTGGGGACTAATTGTTGACCCTACAGATTCCATCATCGAAATGGATGAAACGGACAATTCGCTTGCTTCTACTGCGCAATTCTGCCTGCAACAAGCGGACCTCGTCGTGTCTTCAATCTCTAGTTCCGACGAAATCATGAGCGGACAGAGTGTAGAGATTGATATCTCCATCGACAATGCAGGTGGATCCAACGCCAATGGTTTCACCGTTCTGTTAATGCTGTCTGATGATACTCAGTTGAGCAACGACGATATTGAACTGGACTCATTCGTGGTTGGACCTCTGCTCAATGGAAACTCCACAACCATCTCTAGGAGTGTGACGATTCCGGGACAACAGATTGGAACAAGATATTGGTTGGTCATCCTCGATAGTAATGATGATGTCATTGAAGATGATGAAACCAACAACCTTGGCTTTGGCGATGGTTTCACCATCATGGCACCAGCGATGGACCTCTTGGCATCTTGGGTCGAGGCACCTGAATTTGCAGAACCCGGACAAACAGTCAGCATCGCTTGGGAAATTGAGAACCTTGGCCAAGAAGATCTTGGTTTCGAATACGAACTATGGTTATCCATTGATTCGACCCTCAGCGACGAGGACCTGCGCCTATCACAAACGAGGATTGAGAATCTGGCTTCACGAATATCCACATATGGAGAACAAGCAGTACATCTCACTGGAGAAGCAGAAGGAATCTGGTATGTGCTGCTGGTCATAGATTCAGCGAATGAACATCCTGAGGATGATGAAAACAACAATGTCAGATTCTCCAACAACACCATCACCATCAGTGCAGACAACAGCCCCCCCGTAGGCAGCATTCTACCAGGGTGCGATGATCCCTCAACTGATGGAAACTTCCTCATCGATGCCGCTGGCTCTAGATCTTCTGCACAATATCTGACTTCAAATCCCAACATGACTCTCGATGGTTGTCTATCTGGTTTTGATGAAGCAGATTGGTACTCCTTCCTTCTCGACGCAGGAAACAGGACCACCATCGCATTCAGTGCTGAAGGCGCTCATCTGGAGATAGCAATAATGTACGGAGAAGACATACTTGTGGAAGAGTGGTTGAACAATGGCAAGGAATGGACCACTCTAGCGGTGACGAATGAAGATGAAGATGAGGTTCCAATAAGATATCATGTTCGAGTATCTTGGGATCCTTCTCATTCCGGTGGACCCTATCGCCTCTTGTTCGTGACTGCGGATGAAAATACTGAGACTGATGTCACGCCACCTCCAACCCCAGAATTCAGTGTTGACAACATTTGGACCAGTTCCCCAACTATCCTAGTGGAATGGTCGAGTGTTGAAGATGAAGGTTCAGGACTGGACAGATATGAGATCAGGTGGATGGGAGGTCTTTGGTCTTCTGTCGAATCAAATAGTTCACAACTCAATCTAACGATGTTGGCAGATGGACGACATGCACTAGAATTGAGAGCTGTGGACAATGCTGGGAACAATGGCTCGGTCGTTGCAACATGGGTACGTATTGACCGACACGCAGTGGAAATTAATCTGGAATTCTCAGAAACTGTACTCGAACCAAACCCATTCCTCATCGTCAATCTCAGCATCGATGATGGAGAAGGCAGTGGACCGATGATGGTGATGTGGTCAACCGATAACTCAACATGGCAAGAATTCCCTACGAGTGGAATCCTAGAATGGCAAGATTGGAGTCAGAACAACTTGTTCCTGAAAGTCACTGATTGGGCAGGCAACTCAGCCTTCAGCAACATCACCTTTGATGATCCAACAGTAAACACTGAAGGTGAAGATTCACGCAGTTCTACATCTTCTGGAATCAGTGGAGGAACGATGGCGGCGTTAATCATCGCAATCATCATCACAATTGTGGTGGTCGTGTTATTCGCTCTGAAAGCACGTTCTCAAGGAGTCGAAGACGAAGAGGGCGAAGGTTCTCACCATCCAACTCCAATAGCTCCAATCGTGAATCCACCCTCTCACCTTGTACCCATGAGTCCCATCGAGAACCAAGAACAACAATACCCTCCTAGCGCGTTGTCTTCACCGAGCACTATGCAGAACTCAATAGGCCACCACGTACCTGATTACCGACAATTACCTCCAGGAGGGGAATATGACCAATCCAGTGGGCAGACTGAATATGTCCTTCCATCAGGGCAGAGATGGAAACAGAGGGATGATGGTTCATTCCTCCTACAGAATTGAATTCATTCGGATTCAGAGATGTCATTGAGACGGTTCTCTTTCATGAGCTGATGTGGGTTCAATCCTTGAGAAATCTGCGCCCCCTTGAGGTTCAATCTGGCCGCTATTGCAATGAGGATACTCAAAACCGCCAATGGCCTAACCATCGCTTTGGAACCCCACATTCCACCGCCTGCGTTCCACAACAGGATGAGGAAGACCGCAGCACAGATGCTGGAGACCACGACAATCCATTGGACAACTGATTCCAACTTCTCAGAACGTGATGCTGAGGCGATGAACATGAATCCAAGAATCGACAATCCACAGGATAACTGCGACATGGTCTCAAGTGAAGCCGTATCCAGCATTGCTGTCGCCAGACTCGCATGCTTATTGAAGGGCGACGATTCATACCAGCCTACGGGGGGTGTTTGATGAAGTCTGGAAACTGGTCATTACCCCGAAAACGGGCGAATGGACCCCCTTGGTTCTCACGTTCCCAAGTGTCATCCACTCTGCATCAGGTTGGTGTTCTGCTTGAATTGAAAGGTGCCAATCCCTTTCGCGTCCGTTCCTACCAGAATGCATCGAGAATCATCTCCGGTCTGACCGATGACATTGGTGAACTGGTCGCAACAGGACGGTTATTTGAACTGAAAGGTATCGGGAAAGGCATTGGTGGAGCCATATGTCAGGCTATCGAAGATGGAGAATGGGCTGGCGACTGGAAGAAATTACACGATGAAACTCCTCAGGGACTCATCGAGATGCTGGCTATTCCCGGCCTTGGGCCGAAACGAATCAAACTGATGCATGATGAACTTGGAGTCGATTCTGTCGCTGCTCTCAAGGCGGCCTGTGAAGCAGGTGATGTAGCACCGATGAAAGGTCTGGGTGAGAAATCGCAACAACGAATGCTCGATGGTATCGAATTATTGAGTAGATTCCGTGCTAGACGTCGTCTCAATGTCGGTCTAGCATACGGCGAGGCATTCCAGAATCGCGTTTCTGCTCTCGATGGTGTGATCAAGGCCCAACTCGCAGGTTCGGCTCGCAGACGTAGAGAGACCATCGGAGACCTCGATATCGTGGTTGCAGCTAACCCTGATGACCATGAGAAAGTATCAGCAGCGATTCTCGGGCTTTCAGGTATTGCTGATGTGAAAGGAGCGGGTGCATCAAAGATCAGCCTGATTTTGGATACCAGTATCTTCGATGAGGATTTCAAACTTGGAGTCCTCGACAACAACGTCCTCGACGCTATCGGTGGTGCTGATTACGAACAACTCGAATCAAGCGGAACGATTGATGCCCAAGTACGACTTGTACCCAACGAGGTGTTTCCATTCACTCTTGCATACTTCACCGGCTCCAAGGAACATAATGTCCGAATGAGACAGCGCGCCATTGACAAAGGCCTCAAACTGAATGAATTCGGACTCATCCCAACCGAATTGGCAGGTGACCTGAAGGGAATGGAAGCAGCAGTTCATTCCTTGGAAGCGGCTTCGGAAGAAGACATCTATCGTCATTTGGATATGCAGTGGGTTCCCCCTGAATTGCGCGAAGACATGGGAGAGATGGAAGCAGAAGCAATACCTGACCTGATTTCGATTGAGGGAATCAAAGGCAGCCTGCATAACCATACCACCCTCTCAGATGGTGAAGCGAGTCTTGAGGAGATGGCTGCAGCCGCCAGAAGTCTTGGCTGGAAATGGTTGGGGATCGCTGACCATTCACAAACTCTACAGATAGCCCACGGACTGACTCCAGATGACCTGCTTGAACAAGGTGAGACGATTCATAGTTACAATGCCACATGGAAAGAACAGGGGCTTGACTTCCGTCTCTTCCACGGCACTGAATCTGATATCCTTGAAGGCGGGCGGCTTGATTATGACGATGAAACATTGGCGAAACTCGACTATGTTGTCGCAAGTGTTCATGCGATTCCAAAATGGAAGGGTAGGGATGAGGCGACCAATACCGAGGAATTGATCAAAGTGATGGAACACCCCAGCACCACGATGTTAGGACATCCTACCGGTCGCATCCTGCAAGGCAGAGAAGGTTACGAAGTAGACCTGAATGAGGTTCTTGTGGCGATTGCGGAAATGAACGAAGATGGAGGCATGAAGATGGTGGAATTGAATGCTTCACCATACCGACTCGATCTAGATTGGCGATTGTGTAAACGGGCCAAAGAGTTGTCCATACCTGTATCGATAAACCCCGATGCTCACGACCTGCGCGGCTTGACAGATATCCGTTATGGAGTTGATATCGCACGTAAGGGTTGGCTGGGCACTAGCGATGTGTTGAACAGTGATTCAGCCGCTGAGGTTGCAGCACGTTTTGGAATTGATTGAGTCGGGCTGCGAGTACTCAATCTTCATTTCATTCATCCCGCCCGCTACGGATATGCGCACCTTGCGGGCACTGTTGTTCGGCGCTCTTTCCTTCTTCCCCGGAGCCCTCATTGGCCTCTTCGCCTGGTGGCTACTGGGTGCTTCCAAGGAGAATATGGATGTTGCAGTTTGGCTGCCATGCAACCTGATTCCCATTGCTGTCATCATACTCGGCTTCTGGTATGGTTGGAAGACCGGGGCTGAATATGCGATAAATGCCGAAATCAATGAATGATGGTGAGAAGATGCGCCGAGATGAAAAGGCATCACGAATCTCTCTCATCCTCGATGAGTTGTTTCCTGAAACACCGATACCGCTTGACCATGGAGACCCTTACACATTGCTCGTTGCTGTACTGTTGTCAGCACAATCCACCGACAAGAAAGTGAATCAGATAACACCCACTCTATTCTCTCGTGCCAGTACTCCTGAAGAAATGTGTGAACTCGAAGTGGAGGATATTCAGGAAATCATACGCGAGATAGGTCTAGCGCCAACCAAAGCCAGAAACATCCTCATGATGGCTCAACAACTCATCAGCAGACATGATGCTAAAGTTCCTGTAGACCTTGAAGCACTAGAGAGATTGGCAGGCGTTGGACACAAGACCGCTTCTGTAGTTATGGTGCAGGCTTTCGGAGTCCCTGCATTTCCAGTCGATACCCACATCCATCGACTGGCCTCGCGTTGGGGCCTGTCCAAAGCAAAGAATGTTCAACAGACTGAAAAAGACCTGAAAGCCATCTTTCCTGAAGAGGAATGGCACAAGAGACATCTGCAATTCATCTTCTTTGGACGTGAGTATTGTCCAGCAAGGCATCATGACCTCAGTGAATGTCCAATCTGCTCGTGGGCAGCATCGAAGAAGAGAATCGCTGAAGAGAACTCTGGTTAAGTCTCAAGTGAGAACATCGTCATCGAGGCATCCATCAATACCGCAGTGATCAGGCTGGTGATTCCGGCTATCCAAATCATCTGAATCATCTGACCTATGGATGATGTCACTCCGCCACCTCGCAATCGGGTGGCGATGGCTCCTAAGGTTGCCACCTTGATAAGAATCAGAATCGATACCGTGACCTTGAAGGCGTTGATATTCTCACCTATCACCGCATTGTTCTCCAGCGCAGGTAGTCCAAATCCGGCACTACCTTCAGCAATCGAACCAACATCAACCCCACTTAAGCCCGAAGCAACTCCTGAGATGGTACCTCCGAGTTGCAGAACGATTGCGATGGTGACGTTAAGGCTGGCCACTGTTGCCACCAACAACCCGATTGCAGTTCCCCACATTGTCCCTGCAGAAAGT
>JASMHR010000040.1 GCA_030750665.1 Candidatus Poseidoniaceae archaeon | reverse complement strand
TAGAAACATGAAGAAATTCTACGCTGGAGAAGGCTGGAAGAAGTGACAATGATTGGGTTCATATACGGTCATGGCCGGACTTGAATCACTTCACAAATTCCTTCATTTCCTGCGAATAACTGAAAACCTCCACCTATCCAGCGTCACCTATGGGTTTCTTCGATACTATCGGACGCGGCTGGAAAATGAGCAAATTAAGCATGTCAGTGGTCAAGAAAGACCCTGAGTTGATGGTCTACGTATGTATCAGCGGTTTCTTGAGCCTTGGAGCCATGGTTGCAATGGCCGTACCAGAGTTAATGGGGCAATCTTGGACCAAGACCGATGACGGCCAGATGAGTCCAGCCTACATGGCATTCGTATTCCTTGGATACATGGGAATTAGTATCATCGTCACCTTCTGGAACAGCGCCATCGTGGCCAATGCCCACATCCGCCTTACTGGAGGAGACCCGAAATTCATGGACGGCGTTTCCGCTGCAATGAAGCGTTTTCACCTCATCGTCATCTGGGGCGTTATTGCCGGAACTGTTGGACTGTTGCTCAAGATGCTGAATGCTGCTGCCAAGGATTCGAAGCATGGAGGGGCTCAAGCAGTAGCGATGATACTGAACATCATCGGTGCAGCGATATGGTGGATGATGACCTTCTTCATCATTCCTCATCTGGTCATCGAAGGAATGGGTGTCAAGGACAGCCTCAAAGCCAGCAAGACCATGTTCTTCAAGACCTGGGGAGAGAATGTCACCTCTGGACTTGGAATTGGATTGATCACAGGATTGTTCGCTTTCCTCATTGTCATCGTCTCTGTAGGATTGATTGCTGCGTTAGGCTCCCTATGGTGGGTCGGACTCATCATCGGAGGAATCGCTATGGCCATCCTGATCATGTGGAGCAGCGCAGCCGAACAGGTGGCTGTCTCCGCACTCTATCTATACTCCAAGACTGGAGAGATGCCAAAACTCTACCAAGAGATGGGGATGACCTCCTACCAGATGGGTCCTGCTCCTGTCAAGTTGAACTGAAGACGAACGAACTCACCTCCGCACAACTGAGGTATAATTGTTCAATCGTTCATCTGAATCAACACCAGAAGAGATTGTTGAGATTGCTCCGGAAAATATTCCTAAATGCAGGACTGCGCAATAATCACAATCGTTCTTGAGTGAACGGCGGGTTCTAGAATTACCGAATGTAAAGATAATTTCAACAATATTTCCAAGAAGAGAGAGCATTTGTAGCAGACAAAAGCCTCAGTATTGTGCAACCGTTCAGATTTAGAGAAGATTAATGGACATATGTACTGTAATTAGCGCAATATTCTGAACTCATGCTATTCGGACGTCCCAACCATCAAAAGCGGTACGCGCTAGGGCGCTGATTGGCGGGTGGGGCCGTCAAGGATGTGTGGGCTATGGTCTTGACAACGGAGCGTGAGCCTGAACATGAAGTGGTGATCGAGATGAGCGAGAGCAAGGGCAAGGTATTGACGCTTGAACAAGCCAGGGCCCGGGCAGACACTTATCTTCGATACAATATCGATACCATGGAGACTGCAGACCGTTGGAAGATCCCCCGTCGTTTCAATGTCAAGGTAGGGAAGTTCGGATTAGCCAAACTACTCTTCAAGGAGTTCTTCAAGTATTTCGGGCACTGGGAGACTGTTTTCTCAAGGCCCTGCACATATGGCGTGTTCAGTGGACCTGTTGGTGGGTTTTCTCCTCGTCCAAACCTCTGCGTAGGATGTCTGCGCTGTGAAGTTCAACACCCTGATTTCGTGACCGTAACACCGAATGGTGAATTACGAGCACTTGGAGACAAGTATCTGACTTGGAGGCACATCTCCACCATTGATGAAGAGGCTCGCAAAGGTAGTGTGCCTGTACGTGGACAAGGATACCGCGGTCGTTTTGGTGGACCCGGTTTTGATGGAATGTTCACCGATATGTCTGAGATTGTCAGGCCGAGTAGGGATGGAATCCATGGACGTGAGTTGATTGGTACTCAGGTAGATATCGGCAAGAAACCCATGCACCTCGAATTCGATGGAAACGGAGCCATCTGCAATGAACCAGAAATGATGACCATACAAGTCCCATTCCTCTATTCAGCACCACCAACGAATCTTGATGATGACAGAGTGGTGGAAATCATGGCATCTGCTGCAGCAAAGGTGGATACACTTGCCCTATTGCCAGTTGACGTCGTGAACCGTTTGGAACTAGGGGGTGCCAATGTCGCTCCAATAGTCAACTGTGCAGGATGTGAAGTTCCCGAAGGTACTCGATTGGTCGAATTGAGACAATGGGATGAACAGGCCCATGACGCTCTAGAAAACAAGGGCCTGCTGGTTTCAGTGGCTATCGATATGTCTGGTGATTGGCGTGCTGACATGAAGGAAGCAAGACTAGGTGGAGCTAGTATCTTACACCTTTACGCCGACCATCACGGCCTAGATGGTGAAGATGGTTTCCTGATGGATACTCTGGCCGAAGCTCATACCAATCTGGTCAATGCTGGTATCCGCGACGAAATCACGCTCATCGGCAGTGGCGGTATCGCTGGCGCAGACCATTTGCCCAAGGCAATAATCAGCGGTCTGGATGCAGTCGGTCTGGATCATTCACTATTGGTCGCCATGCAGGCTCGACTGAGTGGTGATACCAAGGAGCGCAATTCTGCAACCGTTCAATTACCAGATGATTTCGACAATGCTTGGGGATTGCAGAGAGTTGTCAACCTATCATGCTCTTGGCGAGACCAGATGCTGGAGATTCTAGGTGCGATGGGGGTGCGTGAAGTTCGCCGCCTACGAGGTGAATTCGGTCGCTCGATGCGTTGTTCTGTTCTAGAGGCAGAGGCCTTTGGAGAGATTGAGGGATACCCAGGAGGTGGTGACTGATGGTATTCTCACCCAGTGAACCAAAAGCCCCTACGCCTACTCTGATGAGCAAGACCCTGCATCTGATGCACGACGGTCTGAATGCCCGTGCCTTCTCTAAAGCACCGAAACCAGAGGCGCTTGGTGATGCAAGATGGACCGATGACTTGATTCTAGCAACTTGGTTCATGGCGGAAACTGGAGAAATGCCAGAGAATTTCAACTACATGACTGGGAAATCCAATGGTGGATTCGACCGTCTTGACTTCAAGTTCATTCCCGAACAAGAATGGCTTGAACATGGAGAGCATCTTGACACACGGCTCAACTTGAATCGGCGCGACGATGGACGCCAACAATTGACTCCCGACCTTCCAATCTATGGCGGTGGAATGTCTTATGGTTCAGTTTCTGTCAATGTCATGATGGCAAGAGCACGGAACGCAAAACGCTGGAATTCATTCATGTCCACTGGTGAAGGTGGATACCCGAGTGAACTGTACGGAATGAAAGAGAACGTGATCACTCAAGTTGCAACCGGATACTTTGGGGTCGAAGAGAAGTCGATCAAAGCAACTCCTATTGTTGAATTCAAGTACGCACAGGGTGCAAAGCCAGGGCTCGGCGGGCACTTGCTGGCTGCCAAAGCCGGTGAAGAAGTTGCCAAGATTCGTGGTAGCGTTCCCTTCGTCAGTCTGTTCTCTCCGTTCCCGTTCCACTCAACATATTCTGTTGAAGACCATATGAAGCACATTGATTGGATTCAGACCATCAATCCAGAGGCGCTCATTTCAGTGAAAGTGAGCACCCCGCACGATGTGGACATGGTAGCGGTTGGTTCATTCTATGCCGGTGCACATATCATTCATCTGGACGGTTCATATGGAGGCACAGGTGCTGCCCCAGAAATCGCCAAGAAAAACATCGCCATGCCTATTGAGTTAGCAATTCCTAAAGTCCATAAATTCCTCATCAAAGAAGGGGTTAGAGACAAGGTCACATTAATCGCCAGTGGAGGTATTCGTACAGCCGACGATGTTGCGAAAGCCATAGCATTAGGTGCAGATGGAGTGGTGTTTGGAACCAGCGACTTGGTGGCGATGGGCTGCACTCGCTGCTCCAATTGTGAAGGAGGCCCCTCTGGCCGTGGTTGTCCTTGGGGGCTCACTACCACTGATATCGAACTCAAGGAATGGGTACAACAGGACTGGGGTGAAGAGCGACTCTACAACTTCTATGCCGCAGTTCAATGGCGACTAAGGGATATCATGCGCAAACTTGGTCTCTCGGCAATCGGTGATTTGCGCGGTCGCACCGACCTACTTCGCTACATCTCAGGAGGTGAGGCCTGATGCCACGCAATCCCAAAGCGATTCTCGATGCAAGGATGAGATTGACCAGGAGCCTTCCAAAGGTGGTACTACAGGATGGTGATGCGGCAGAAGGCGGCTGTGGAGTGGTTGGTCTAGCCTGCGAGATTCCCGTTGCTGGAAAGCATCTTTTCAGCAGCCTTGAGCAAATGCGGAATCGCGGAAATGGAAAAGGAGGCGGAGTCGCAATGGCAGGGCTTGACCCTGCTCAATTCAGTACAGACCAGAATACTCTCGAATCATCATTCCTCATAGCAATCGCATATGTCAACGAGGGGCACAGAGATGCTGTAGAAGAGAAATACATCCATTCTGCCTTTGAAGTTAATCATATTCACGAGATTACGAGCATGGAGAACTGGCAAGAAAAATTACCTGCTCTTGAAGTCAAACCTCCAGAAGTGGTCTGCTATTTCGTTCGCCCCAGCGCAGAAGGTTTAGTGAAGATGACAGAGGAGAGTGGGCTTGACATCAATCACTTCGTCGATGAAGATGCAATGCATCAGGAATATGTATACAGGAATACTCACAGATTGAATGTTGAATTCTATGCCGAGAATGGTCGAGCAGATGCTTTCGTCCTCAGCCACGGCAGAGATCTGCTCATCCTCAAGATCGTTGGATATGCTGAAGATGTCATCAAGTACTACTTGCTGGATGACGTCACTGCCCATGTCTGGATTGGACACCACAGATACCCAACTCGTGGCCGAGTGACACACCCTGGAGGGGCACATCCGTTTGGCCAAGGAATCGATGTTGCACTTGTCCACAATGGAGATTTCTCTAACTATGTCTCGGTGACTGACTATCTGGCTCAAAGAGGAATGGAGCCACTGTTCTTCACCGATACCGAAGTGGCCGCACTGGCCTTCGATCTACATCATCGAGTGTATGGATATCCGATGGAATATCTGATTGAATCATTGGCACCAACAAGTGAATTGGATTTCGTCATGCTACCCGAAGAAAAACAACAAATCTACGAAAAGATTCAACGAACCCATATCCATGGCTCACCTGATGGGCCGTGGTTCTTCATCATCGCTCAAGCTGTTGCAAAAGGCCACCACCGACTCATTGGAATTACCGATACCAGCATGTTGAGACCACAGGTCTTCTCCTACCAGAGAGGGGAAGTTGGGATTGCGTTCTGTGGTTCAGAAAAACAAGTCATAGATGCAGTACTCGATAGCTTGGCTGAAGAGGATAGCCGATTCTGGCGTCGTTGCGATGAATACTGGAATGCACGAGGAGGCTCGTATACCGATGGAGGTTCATTCCTTTTCGATATCAACAAACAGAGCGATGGCACATTCGAACTTGAGATGAGCAATAAATTCGGAGACCCTGTCGATACTCATCCAACTGGCAATCATCTGATCGAATCCGCTGCCGATACTTCAGGTGTTGAATTGAATGGCTCCGCCCGTGAGAGATTCACCCAAGCAGTTGAATCATTGCAGGAATTGGATTGGCCTGAAGCGCGAGCACTATGCAGTGAGATATCTACATTTGAGCGCTCCATTGCTATCGAGACTCTACAGATGTTACTAGACAGAAGGTACCCCACTGGAACACTGCGTAGAAGTCGCTGGCTGGACTGTGTGGAAGATGCTCTGATGTCTGTCATGATGTCAACAGCGGCGTCACCCTGCTCATCCTATGTTGGATACATGACACCTGGAAATCGTCCCAATCCTGAGAATCCACAACAGAGCATCGTTGTCGATGCCCGCCCATATCCAATAGAAGGCAGGGAATCTCTTGCGAGGGAATTGGTGGCTCTCTATGAATCAGGATGGAAGAACTTCCACATCATCATGTGCAGAGGACATCGCTTCATCGGCAATGGATTCGGAGCAGAAAGCAATGGCGTGAGACTTGATGTCTACGGGAGTTGTGGAGATTATCTAGCCAGCGGAAACGATGGAATGACAATACACATGCACGGAAATGGACAAGACCAGATTGCACAAATTCACAACAAGGGAACAACTGTTGTGCATGGAGATGTAGGTCAATGCTATGGATACGGAGCAAAAGGCGGCAAGTTGTTCATTCTCGCCAATGCTGCTGGACGCCCGATGATAAACAGTGTTGGCTCTCCAAAACTGGTAATCAATGGAACTGCCCTTGACTATCTAGCAGAGTCATTCATGGCTGGGGACCCATTGAACGGAGGTGGATTCGTCGTCATCAATGGAATCAAATTTGATTCAAAAGGTGGCATCGAGAGTCTAGACACACCATATCCCGGAGGAAACCTGTTCAGCCTGTCCAGCGGCGGTGCCATCTATGTCAGAGACCCCCATGGCAGAGTTTCCCCAAGCCAGTTGAATGGCGGCGACTTCACTGAACTGAGCGAGGCTGATTGGGCGGTTATCGAACCCCTGTTGATCGAGAATGAAGAACACTTCGGAATCCCAATGGCAAGTCTACTCTCTGTCGATGGTGAGATGAAAGCACCTGCTGATATCTATCGCAAGATAATTCCGCTCAAGAACAAGGCCCTATCCGTGGAGGATGCTTGGGCTGCCAAACATGATTGAGCAGTAGACCGTATTCACCGGCTTTTGATAATCAGAGAATTATCAGCGTACTTTGCATTGAGTCCATAACGAGACTCATTGATACTATTGATCAGAACCTTACGGTCAGGGAAGGCCTCACTCAGCCGAGTACCGCTCAGACGAAGGAATTCCTCACCAACTCTTGCATAATTCATTGTTGATTCAAAGGCGGCGGGCGCTTTGCCAAAAAAACGTTTGAAGAATGTCAAGATAGAGGGGGGTTTCCAATCACTTGGCAGGCCCATTATGTCTAGAATCTGTTTCACCACTTTTTGATCAACCTGTGCTTGCACAACACTCTTTCTTGGTGAAGGAGTTGGTACAATTGCACCTTTGACCAGCCTAACCTCCATGGTGTTTGATTCACCTCTGAATTGCAGGTTTTCTTGACCGAAGAGGTTCTTCAACAATTCTTCGAAAGTCTTGCCCTTGGCTCCCAATCCCTTCAGCACCATCTTGGGTTTCTTACCGCCAGCCTCACTACTGAGTTGATGTCCCAATCCAGAAAGACGAATCCATTCACCCATCATTTCCAGCAGCCAATCCTCAAGTTTCATCTGAGAACTACTAGGTGGTTGATATCTACAAACAAGATTCTGACCTTCACCGGAGAAAGATACCTCGTCTCCGAACAATCGTTCAAGAATCGCACTCATTGAAGGGCTTGTAGGCAAGCCCACATATTTGCGCAATGCGCGTGTCGAAGTCATCGAAGTCCCCCATTCCTCATTACACCAACCAACTAAGTCCGTGCCAAGTGAATGGACGCGGAATTTGGATTCCATATTCGCTCTGAGAATATCCCTCAAATCGTCACTTCCGCGCCCCTTGGATTTGTTTCCTTGCGTTTTCTTCTTTGTCCTCGTCTTCTGATTAGCCTTCTTTTGTGGGGATTTTTTCTGCTCCTGCTTCTTTGTCCCGGACTTCACAGGAGTTGATGCTGAAGGAGAACTTGCGCCAACAGCCTCAGGCATGGAGAAATTCGGGTCCGGCATGAATTGATCCAAAGCGAACATGTAGTCACAACGATACTTTGATCGCCATTCCAGAAAATTATCTCTGTCCTCACCCTGCAATCGACTCTCATGATCCTTCAAGCCATCTTGAGTGATCAGAACTGCAGAATTCTTGACACAGAAATCAATGAAGAATGAATCGTCATCAGCCCTTGCTGGAACTACCGCCATGGCATCTTTTGAAATCTCCTGATGAAAGAAATCAAGATTCTTCATCATCTGTTTTGGATTCTTCTCATTCATTCTGAATTGCTTAACAAAAGCAACGACTTCGTGGCCTTGCTCAACGAAATAATGGTGGGCTTTGACGATACCAGTCGCATCTCCAGGTATCTGGTGGCCCATGAAAGCACAGGCAATATTCGCTCCATCCAGTGCAATCTTGGGTAATTCCTTCTGTGTCTTCTTATTGGTCAATCACGCCCCCTCCGGGGTCCCCGTCCAAGTACTGGTGTATTCCTCGGCCCTTCGGTCAAGGAGAAACCAGTATCAGATGGTCACGTTTCCGGTCTCGGTGCCTCTCTTGAACTATTCGACTGCCCGAAAAGGTCGTGACTGCATGGAGATATTGAAGAAAGAGGCTTTGCACGGGGGGCCGATGTCAGAACAGGACGAGCCGGTCCAAGAGGCTGAAGATGGTGAAGAAGAGCCAGTCCTTGAAGAAGAAATTGAATTGACTCCAGAAGAATTGTTGGCTCAAGCTGAGGCGAAGGCTGAAGCAGCCGAGAAGGAGATTTCATATCGTGATGCTGAGATTCAGAATATGCAGCGTCGACTTGTCAAAGAAAAATCAGAATTGATTCAATATTCAAGCATGAATCTATCCCGTCGGATGCTTTCAGTCATGGATGATGTGGATAGAGCATTGTCTGCAATCCCAAAGGAGACACCCGATGGCAGTGAACCAATTCTTGAAGGATTGCGGCTGTTACGTGAACGATTGTGGGCTGAACTCTCTGCCGCAGGCGTAGTCGCAATGGATTCCAAGGGCAAGGAATTCGACCCGAACCTGCATGATGCACTCACTACGATACCGGCAAGTGAAGAGAACCCCTCAGGTATCGTAATCGACGTCATCGAGGCCGGCTATATGTTCAAGGAAAGATTGCTGCGTGCGGCAAAGGTCGTCGTGGCATCTTGATCATCCGACATGTTCGACTGAAGGACCTAGAAATGCCAACCTCTTGATTCGCTCAGGTTCTGCCAGCAACCAATCGATGATGACATCCTCCACTGATTCACTCAGAACCATTCTGAAGGCCTCCTGGTCACTGATGGTGGACATCATTTTCAGAGTCTGTCTGACCCTCCAACCTTCCAATGATTCTCTTTCATCCAATTCAACCCGGAAGATTGACCAGCCAGCGGCTGAATAGAGTTCCTCTGTCTGCGCATGGGAAACAACCAGAATTCCCGCATCGCCATGCCAAGCACTGGCATGTTCCACCCATTTCTCCTCGTTGCCAAGGTCAGGGACCGCTAATATCTCGACATTCGCCAATCCTTCCGAGGCAACCCAGGATGTTACCATCTCCAACCTCTCCTCCCAATCCCAAGGATTCTCCGGAGACTGTTCTCGGTTGGAGGAACCAAGCATGATTCTCAAAGCCAACTCAGGATGCTCTGCGTCACGGAACTGTGCTGCCTTACTCAGTAGATACGTGTGGCCCTTGTGCAATGGCTGGAATCGCCCAAGTACGACGACTGCCGGTTCAGGCCTCAAAGCAGGAGGGGGAGGGAGCATCTGCATTCCATCACCTGCTGAAATGAGAAGACACAACAACATCATCCGAAATTTCCATGCCATTATCACGGAAACAGGAAAGCATACGTTCGCAGCCCTCAATCATCTCTTCAATGCTGGTCTCTCCCATTGAACCTATGCGAAACATTCTCCCCTTGAGGTGGTCCTGTGCCCCTATCACATAGGTTTGATATTCATTCTGTAGTCTACTACGCCAGCTGTCATCTATTCCATCTGGATACATTATGGCAGTGACCGTGTCTGATCTGCATCCCTCATCTGCCAACAATTCAAAGCCGAGGCTAGTGAATAGTGAACGCACCCCTTCTGCCATTGTTCTACATCTGTTCCAGCGCTCTTCAAGTCCTTCTTCAGAAAGAGCACGAAGAGCCTCCACCCAACCTATTGTCAAATTGATGGCTGGTGTCCAAGGAGTCTGGTCATCGGAACCCTTCTTCAACGCTGCATGGACATCTAGATAGTAGGAAGGATTGGCACTGCCGTCTTCTTTCCTGCGTATGGATTCCAAGACCCACTTGTCACTGATTGCCAACGCTGCTACTCCTGAAGGACCTGCTGTGCATTTCTGAGCACCTACAACAATCGCTTCAGCGCCCCAAGTCTGGGGATGAACCGGGAGCCCTCCAACACTGGTGATGGCATCGACCAAAAGAGCCACATCATAGCGCTTGCACAATTCTGCTAGAGCTGCAGCATCCTGAGTAATTCCACTACTGGTCTCATTGTGACAGAATGCGAGTGCTTCGAATGATCCAGTTGAAAGATGCTGTTCAATCTCTTCTAGAACGAAAGACTTGCCCCAATCGTATTTCAGATGGGTGCAATCAGCGAAGGTAGCAGCAATCTGTGCCACTCTTTCACCGAACTTGCCATTGCTTGGGACTAGAATCTTATCTGAAAGGCATAATCGATTGGCCAAGGACATCTCAGTAGCAGCAGTTCCACTTCCTGATACAACGATGATTCGATAGCCATCATCTCCACTCCATGATTCCTGACCTCGCTTCGAGGGCGACGGTGAGAGATTGAATGCAAGGCGGAGCAGACTGTTCAATTCGGCCATCACATCGCGATATTCTGGCCCTCTTGCGGTCATGACTGGATTTGACATTGCGGCGAGAACCGCATCATTCATGCGAACTGGCCCCGGAACTAGAAAACACGGGCCCTGATAGTGGCCAACTCCCATGCTGTTGCGCCGTCAATGAAGCCTTTGAATGCACCCATTGTCCAATGAGAGGATTGATGTTGAACAACTGTTGGCAGCAATCATGGCCCTGCGCATCGGAATCGCAATGCTACAAGGCGCCAGACACGAACATGCGCAGGCAATCCACTCCGCTGCCAAACAACTGAGCCTTCAAGTGGAAACGATTGAGTTGCGAACATCTGCTGACCTGAATACCGGACTTGATGCACTTATATTGCCCGGAGGCGAATCAACCACGATGCGTTTAGCCAGTCGTTCGAAGGGACTTCTTGAAGCGATATATGATTGGCTGGATGAGCATCCTGAAGCCCCTGTCATAGGAACCTGTGCGGGCGCCATCCTATTGTGCGACCCTCCAGAAGGACGCCACCCATTCATCGATGCAAAGATAGAGAGAAACTCCTTCGGTAGACAGTTTGAATCATTTCAAGCCGAATTGGAAGTGGCATTGAATGAGGAAAGTTCTGAACCCGTTGAGGAAATGGCATATGTAGACAAGAATGGACATACTCCATTGAAGGTGGAGACGACCGGAAACAGAAACGGCTTCCCAGGAGTCTTCATTCGCGCACCCCGATTCAAGTCATGTGCTGATGAAGAGATCGTTCATCTGGGTTCTGAGGTAGTCGGTGTATCGCGAAACAACAGAATCGCCTTGACCTTCCATCCAGAATTGACCGATGACCATCTTTTCCATCGCTGGTTGTTGCGCCAGTCCTCTGCTGCCCAAGAGAGAAATTGAAATCAAACTTGCAATGCGACGATTGGAGGAATAACATGCATCTGGAAATGGCGAGTGCGGTATCTCCACCAGAAGAGGCTGAGGCTGTCGGTTGTATCCAATGTCAGAAAGGTAGCAAACTGGTGCTCTTCGTCACTGGGCATTGCCACTGGATGTGTGACTATTGCCCCCTCTCTGAGAACAGGAGAGAAGTGGACGTGATGTTTGCCAATGAGCGCCCGTGCAATACTGTGGAGGAAGTCATCGAAGAGGCCAAAGCGATGAATGCTACTGGAACAGGGATTACAGGAGGAGACCCATTGATGGCGAAGGAACGTTCGCTGGAAGCCATAGTGAAACTGAAACAGGAGTTTGGAGAGAATCATCACATCCACCTGTACACCAGCATCCCATTCGCAACCGAGTTCGCAGAAGAGTTTGCTGAAGCGGGCTTGGATGAGATTCGATTCCATCTCTTGAAACTGGATCTGCAGAGATATCGCGAGACCATCGCTTCCTGTGTGGCAGCAGGTTTGTGTGTAGGAGTTGAACTCCCAGCCGAACCCGACGAAGAAGAAAGATTCTACGACTTACTGGAAGAGTTGCGCGATTCTGGTATTGATTTCCTGAATCTCAATGAACTGGAGATTACCACTGGAAATCAGGCGGAAATGGAATTACGAGGATTCAATCTCTCTTCTGAAATGACTGCAGGGGCAGAAGGTTCTGCAGAACTGGCATCGGCACTGAAGGAGAGAGTGGAATGTGCCCTGCTTGGAATCGAGGACCCTCACGATGGCTCATTGCGAGAACCGTATGGATATCACCTGAAGTTCTGTACTGCTTCCTTCAAAGATGCAGGTCAACTGAGAGCCAGATTCAGGCGCCGTGCAGGACACACCTTACGGCCGCATGAACAATTGACTGATGATGACACCATCCTGTTTGGCAGCCTGTACACATCATCCTCGCTGGTTGAGAATGATCGCAGAGAGATTCTGGATGCCACAGGAATCTCTGCGGATTGGTTGTATCATGACCCCCAAATGAATCGTATTGAGATGCCAGTCGAACTGGCTGAGGAACTTGCAGAAGTCGTGAACGCCCCCGTAGCGGTCATCGAGGTTCACCCAACTCATGAGCGCTTGGAAGTTTCACTGGTCTGGTTGAATAATCATAGGCCATGAGTCAGGATATATGCGAGATTGGCTTCATCAAGACCCCATTTCTCGGCACTGAGATGTTCTCTTCCCAATAGCAGAAAGTTGCCTTCATCGGTTGCTTTGGAAAGTACATGATGCAAAGTTTCCGCATTGCGTTGATGAGCACCCATGGTTGGTAGAATATGGGGGTCTGCATTTTGATCGAGAGTAGCGTCAATCTCTTCTCTTCGGTTCATCCAATTCAACACCACAGCTTCGGAATACTCCTTCTCGGAGAAGCCTTGAGAAGAGGTCAATACATCCTTCCACAGTGCAGAAGAATACAGGTCATCGACGTGCTCAACCGAATATCCAACCATGGTCTCCAGATAGATGAAAGAACGACCTTCCCATGCCTCCCAATGTCCCCGGCTGGCCCAATGAGTACACAAGTGGATGCATTCACAGGCTGCAATCAATCCGATATTCTGCAAAGCATCCAGTAGTTCTGAAGTCACAGGAAGGTGGTGTTCTTCAAACCAATCCAATAACTCTGCAGCAGCATCGATATCAAACGACCGTTTCAGTCTCTGGTCGCTGTCTGGACGACTCAGCGCTCTTGATTCCAAAGCGGATATCAGTGAGCCAACCTGCATCGACAACAATTCAGACAAATTGGAGCGAGAGACAAGACTCAAGACCATGTCGATACCCATGCTTGCGCGACAGCGCCGTCATGTTTCACCCCATCGGATACTGACAAGTCGCGATTCTTCACGTCTGTGCAAATAAGGCGACAGCCTTCAAGTGCATTCGCTGACCCGAAACGAATTGAGGGGATGTCATGGCGACGATCGAGGAACAGATCAAAGCCATTCAGGCAGAGATAGACAAGACCCAGAAGAACAAGGCGACGGAACACCATGTCGGGCGCCTGAAGGCAAAGATAGCCAAACTCAAAATCGCCCGTGAAAAGACGCTCGCACATGCAAAGGCGAGCGGGGGCGGAAAGGGTTTCGAGGTCAAGAAGAGCGGGGATGCTACCGTAGCATTGGTAGGTTTTCCTTCTGTTGGTAAATCAACGCTGATCAATCAGGTCACTGATGCTAAATCTGAAACTGCTGGATATGCATTCACTACCCTGACCTGCATTCCTGGTGTCATGGAACACAGAGGAGCCAAGATTCAGATTCTCGACCTCCCTGGATTGATCAAGGGTGCTTCGGAAGGGAAAGGAAGAGGAAGGGAGATCCTCAATGTCGTTCGCTCCTCCGACATGGTCCTGTACATTGTCGACCCATTTCAGGACGCTCATTTCAGGGTCTTGCACAAGGAATTAGAATTAGCAGGAATGAGGCTGAATCAAGGTAAACCGCCGGTCTTCATCACCAGAACAGAACGTGGTGGAATCGATGTGCGGTCGACGGTTGAACAAACAAGACTCAGCAATCCAGAGATTTCTGACATTATCAGAGAATTCGGCTATACTTCGGCCGTGGTCACCCTGAGAGTTGATGTCAGCGCCGAACAGATCGTCGATATATTGGCAGGAAATCGCATCTATTCAAAAGCAGTCATCGCCTTGAACAAAATTGATATCGCCACGGAGGAGGAGATAGTACGCGCTGAGAAAGTCCTGCCAGATGGATGGCCGCTGATGCGAATCTCAGCCTTCAAGGGCACAGGACTAGAAGAACTGAAAGATTTCATCTATGACAATCTTGGATTCATGAGAGTCTATCTGAAACCTCAAGGGCAAGAGGCTGACCTTGTTGAACCACTCATTGTCAAAGATACAAGCACAGTCTCTGAGGTCTGCTATTCACTACATCGAGACTTCGTGCGTAAATTCAGGTTCGCCAGAGTGAAAGGACCTTCAGCAAAATTTGATTGGCAGAGAGTAGGATTGGAGCATCAACTGAAGGATGGTGACCTGTTGACCATCATCACCAAGAAATCGTAAGGGTAAAACAATTGAAATGTACATTCACAATGAAATTGCACATCTTCCAGCCGACTCATTCAAAAAGGCAGCCAAAAT
>JASMHR010000003.1 GCA_030750665.1 Candidatus Poseidoniaceae archaeon | reverse complement strand
GCTTCCGTGGTCGGCGACCCATCTCGCGTCATAGGCATGCATTTCTTCAATCCCGTGCCATTGATGAAACTCCTTGAGTTGGTTCGTCATGATCTTACTTCTGATGAGACCATTGCCATTGTTGAACAGGCCGGAGAAGGTATGGGGAAAACCTGTATTCTAGTCAAGAACATTCCTGGTTTCGCCACTTCAAGACTCGGGGTTGTTCTAGGAAACGAAGCCATTCGCATGTTGGCAGATGGTGTAGCCAGTGCCAAGGATATCGATACCGCAATGCGACTTGGGTATCGCCATCCAATGGGGCCGCTAGAATTGACTGATCTCGTAGGGCTTGATGTAAGGAGAGATATCCTACTCAATCTACAGCGCTCCTTCAATGATGACTCCTACGCCCCCCATCCATTGTTGGAAAGGTTGGTCTCTCAAGGAGACCTTGGGAAAAAGAGCGGAACGGGAATCTATGATTGGTCTACTGGCTCAGCAGAAGAACGTGAACTCTGAAACCGAAATTCAGAGCAAAGGTTCACCGCAATGGGGACATGGAGTTCCGGGGACAAATACCCCGATATTGAAGCCACAAGCCGGGCAGATTGAACCAACTTCATCATACGACATATTGACGGCAAATGGTTCATCTATCTTCAATGATGCGATTGATTGGATTCCCATTACCACACACATCTTGATATGCAGAATCCTGCTGCGTTGCCCATGCCCTCTGAAGAGATGAAAATTGAAGCCTCTGCCCACTGCGACGGTCCATGTGGAGTATACGACCCTGCCAGCGCACGTGTGGCTGGTGAAGCCGTGCAATCGATGACCAACAAGATGCTTGGACTGGTTTGTCCAGACACTGACGATGGAGCAGCAATGGCAGCATATCTCAACACCATGAGTCGCTATGCCGCAATCAAGGAAGAGGAGGCACAGAAATGCAAGAAGGAACTACTGGTCCTTTGGACCGACTTCTTCAAGCCACAGCATCTAGAATCGATTCCAGATCTTCATCAAACCTTCTGGAAGGCCGCAAAATTATGCAGTGCATGCAAGGTAGAGGTCTCCTCAGCCCATGCACAGGAATTGATGGATGCCATCGAAGTCATCCATTACATGTTCTGGGCAGCCAAGGAACGTGATGTCCCTTGGATTCGCGCTTCTTGAGTTGAGTGAATGATTACCGTCGTCATCCGCGGCGATAGTATGTGGCCGACTCTCAAAGATGGTGATGAGATAGAGTTCAAAGCAATTGGAGATTCGGTTCTCCAGATTGACGATATAGTGGTAGCACAACACCCTCTGAAACCAACGATTACGGTAGTCAAGAGAATTATTGCGACGAAGCAAGGCCGATATATTCTGCAAGGAGATAATCCTGACCCGTTGGCCAGTGAAGACAGTCACAACTTCGGACCTGTTAGCAAAGATTTGATTCTGGGATACCTTCGGAGCGAACTGTCTGAATGACATTAGATGAAATCGGGCTCTCTCTTGTTGAGAAAGGCATCAACACCTTCTGCAAAATCTTCAGTTATTCCGGCTGCCTCGATAAGAAGCCGCTCATGACTCAAGTGAACCTCAAGGTCTTGCGTGGTCTGGACGTCGAGAAGGTGCTTGGTCGCCTCACGCGTATGTGCTCCCCATCTTGACCATGTTCTTGCCACTTCAACTGCCTTGGATATCAATTCTTCATTCGAGACATGATGGTCCACCGCTCCGTGCCAAAGAGCTTCTTCAGAATTCCAGACCTGATTCTCGAGGAAGAAGCGCTTGCTTGCCTGATCCCCAACCAATCGAGGAAGCAGCCATGTGGTGCCCCCATCTGGAGATAAACCAATTCCGGCATAGGAGGCGGCTAATTTGGCATCCGCACCGACTATTCTTGCATCACAAGCCAGTGCTAAACCAAGCCCTCCTCCTGCGGCTGCCCCATTGATTGCCGCAACCAGAATCTTGGATGAACGCCTCATGCGTAGAATAAGAGGATGCAACATCCCAGTCAAGTCATGGATGAAAGAAGTAATGCTACCATCATCAATTGCATCTTGAAAACCTCGGATGTCCGCCCCTGCACTGAAGAATCTACCCTCTCCGGTCAATACCGCAGCACGAACATCATTGTCGCTCAATACGGAATCTATGGCCTCAACGATATTCCTCATCGATTCTCTGGAGAAGGAATTCGACGCTGTCTCGCCTGTCATTCGAATGATTGCGACTCCATCTTCTGAAGATATCTCGATGGCCATGCAATCATCCCAGATTCACATTCACATTCTTGATGCGGGTATAGAAATTCATCGCTTCAGCCGACTGTTCGACCCCGATACCACTTGCCTTCCAACCTGTGAAGGCAGTCTGAGGGAAGGTGATTGGGTATTCATTGATCGAAACCATTCCCGACTTGATATCTCGCGCCATCTTGTGAGCCCTACCTAGGTTCTGTGTCCAGATTCCATTGAGTAGACCAAAATCAGTGGCATTGGCCAATTCAAGGGCTTCTTTATCCTCAGTGAATGTAGTGACTGATAGTACAGGACCAAATAATTCCTCCTTGAACAGGATATCATTCATTCCTACCCCTTTGACAATGGTTGGCTCCATGAATGCTCCAGCCTCCAATTCACCGTCGGGACTGCCGCCGCCGGTCACCAACTCACCTCCTTCTGCCAACCCTTTCTCTAGCAGGTCGAGGACTGACTGACGGTGCGATTTGGAAACCAGACTGCCGATTCGTACTCCTTCTGAGAGTCCGGGGCCAACCGGCCACTTGGAGACTTCATCAACAATCAATTGAATCAACTCATCGGCGACATCTTCGTGAACCACTAATCTGGAACCTGCCCAGCACATCTGACCTGCATTCATGAAGATACCAAAACAAATGGCCTTCGCACAGTATTTGAGATTAGCATCCGAGAAAACAACATTACATCCTTTCCCTCCCAGTTCGAGTGTTACCGGAGTTAGATTCTCAGCTGCCTTCTGCATGACTGCCTTGCCGGTCGGAACCCCTCCAGTCAGGACAATTCCATCAACTCCAGCAGAGCCTGCCAATGCATCTCCAATCTTTCCACCTGGACCTGTTATCACCTGTAGCACACCATTCGGCAGACCACATTCCTCAATGACTTCGCACCAAGCCAACAAAGAAATCGGTGTCAAGCTGGCTGGCTTGGCTATGACTGTGCAACCCGCAGCTAGTGCAGGAGCAATCGAACGAATAGCCAATTGCAAAGGAAAATTCCACGGAATGATATGAGCGGTCACTCCCAATGGTTGACGAAGAGTGTAATTGAGACGATTCCCCGGAACGGGCACGGTCTGGCCCTCAATCTTGTCCGACCATCCAGCGAAGTATTCCAACGTCCAGCCTGCAAAGCGAATTTCACCAAGGGCTTCACGGAATGTCTTCCCATTGTTCTGAGACTCCAGTTTTGCTAAATCCTTTGAAGCAGCATAGGTTGCTGCAGCCATCTTCTGTAGGATTCTTCCACGCTGTGCAGGGTCCATCAACGCCCATTCCTTGGAAGCCAATGCCTGTTGTGAAGCATTGACTGCCCTCTGCACATCTACTTCATCAGCACGTGGAACTGTACACAATACTGAACTATCTGCTGGATTGCAAACCTCAGTGACCTCACCACTGGCTGCAGAGCACCATTCCCCATCTAGCCACATCATCCTGTCATCTGACATGTTGCTGGCCACTACCATCGCCATGAAAGGTCTGTCGCTGCCGCAATTTGAACGAAGGAATTGAAAGGCTGGTTCAATAGCGAAGAATGAGGAGCATGGCTGAACGTATTGGAATGCATGCTTCTGCGGTGGCGGGACAACACAAGAGACCTCCCCGCTTGGTATTGATTGCTGGAACTACTGGAGTGGGAAAATCAACCGTCTCCATTGAGGCTGCACAACGCCTTGAATTCTCTAGAATCATGTCTACAGATGCCATTCGAGAAATCATGAGGGCGAGTGACCCTGAGCATCGAATTCCGAGACTACATCGTTCCTCCTTCGCTACCGGTGAATCAGGAGACCCCGTTCTTGACTGGAAAGATTCGTGTTCCGTTGTCGAGGCTGGAATCGATGCTACTATCTCCCGAGGACGAAGAGAAGGAATCGACCTTCTGGTTGAAGGTGTCCACTTGATGCCTGATAATCGCTGGCTAGAGGAGTGGCGTGAGAGTGGAGGTTTGGCGATTGGTTTCATCATGAAAGTCGAGATAGAAGATCAACATATCTCCATGCTCAAAGAAAGAGATGCCAACTCATGGAGACGAGCCGATCGCTATATCGCGGCATTTGACAGGATCCGTGCCATACAGAAGGGACTTCTCGATCTCAGTGTGATGAAAGGTTGGGAAACAATGGATCCGAGTCAGGTTGCTGACCCTGTCGACCGAATCAAACATTGGTTGGACCTACAGTGGAATGAGGCTCGAAGAGCTAGATGAACGTAATATGCATCCAACTCCTACTGGATGTATTGATGTTCACTGAACCGTGAATTCAGCACTCAAAGGAATCTCCAACATCGCCTTGGAATCCGAGAGACCAGCAACAGCAGTCAATGTCAATTGGCCACTCACATTACTCACATTCATCTGCAACATCTTGATCTCCACTCCTCTTATCTCTCCATGATGCAACAGATCATCATGGGTCGCAGAAAGTGCACTCTCTGCTGCTTCTTGCCAATCCATTCCGGCATCGATTCGATTCAAGGTGCGTTGCTCCAGCAATGGTGAAAAGTCACGCTGCAGTTCTTTGGCAACATCGATGAGAGCATCTTCAGTTGAGTCATGAGGGGTTCCCAATCCCGCCAATTTCACCCCATATACTGCCATCGACAACAATGACATCAGCAGAACCATTCCTGCTGCCAACAGCATCTGACCCGCTTCAGAAGAATCTGAGTCTCTGTCAACAACTGAATGTTTCTTCATGAAGAGCCACCTCCTCGGTGCCAGACATCAAGTGAAATGGTCCATAGGTGTGGGCCCTGCTGTAGCATTGCATGAACTGTTTCAGTTCGCCCAAGTGGTGAAGTGGAGCCCCCATGAACCTCGGATGCTGAACCATCCATGGCCAACCAACACCTTCCATCCACAGTCGCACCCAGACCGTCGAGTATCAAGTCACAGGCTGAATCTAGATTTCTATCAGCAAGATGCTCCACCAATAGCGAATCAGCAGCACTTGAGTTGAGAGGGAGTTCTGCCCTTGCCATTCTAATCGCATCCTCTCCAGAGAGTTCCAAAGTTGCATCCGTAGCAGCAGAAGGTGGATCTGGGACATCGATACGCAACACGAATATCGCCGACATGAAGAACAGCCAGAACAGTGTCAACATCTCAAGGACGTGAATCTGCGCCTTCTCATCAGAATCGATAAGCGATTTCATGCCACCACCGTGACTGCTTCTTGGTCATCAAGTAGACTTGTATAGGAACCCAATTCGATGCCATCACTTGGCCTGATGATGTAGTAGATGCTGTCCCCAACCTGAGTCTCTGAAGCAGGAATAGTAGTTAGTTCACTCCAAACAATAACTTCATTTCCGTTACGGTACCAACGTATCTCAGTCCCTTCTTCTGGGTGGTTGTCCTCATCATAGTATGCGTACGAGACTTCCAAATCATCACTATTCGTTGGAGTAGCGGGTAACAGCATCAAATTTGTTGCTATGGGCGCAGTGTTCTGAATACTCATCGTTGGCTCAAAGGTTCCAGCCCTGACATCTATTTCCTCTGGGGGTTGAATACCAATCAATTCAGGTGCGAAAACAACGAAATTGAAAGCTAATGAAGCAAGAACAATCATCATTCCAGCGTGTTTCATTCCCGAACTTAATCTCCCCGTGGCCATCAAACCAGCCATGCAGCCATTGCCGACAGCCTGTAGAGTGACACCGTAATAGAAGACCATCAGGAAGAATAGTGGATCTATGGCTCTGATCTCCATGTTCCCAAGTTTCGCTGATCCATCATCTCCTTCTCCACCTTCGTCGTCACCAGAATTGGAACTTGCGATCGCGGGAATGAAAACCTTGCCCAATACCACGATGACCCCCAAGAAAACCATGTATGAAACCCAAATGACTGCGATATAGGAGGCGATGGCTCGTTTTCTCTCACCTTCCAAGAACTTGATCTCACGGCTGTCATTGGCTGCGGTCACTAGAATATCTGAAATCTTTCCACCCGCTTTGTTGGCTTCTTGAATCAGACTGATCGCTCGCTTCACTAGAGGAGTCCCAACACGGTCCGCGAACAATTGCATTACGTCACCGAAGGCTACGCCCCAAGATAATTGATCGGCCATCTTCTTGACTTCGTCATTCAAGGCCCCATATTCCGAACTGGCTAAAGTTTGAACCGCGACGTTCATCGACAAACCTCCTTTCCAGTATTCAGCCATGTCTCGCAGAAAATCAGGGAACTTATCTTCCATCGAATTGATTCGATTCTTTACCCCATCCCAATAATAAGAAGCAGGGAAGAATGCAATAAATATCCCCAAACCAAAGAAATTCAGGAATAATGTGGGGCGGAATGAGGTAATTCCAAGGTCCAACTCAGGTCCCAGCCACAGAGATTTGTTGTTCATGTACTCTGGAACCCCATCATAGACCTCGATATGCAAGGAAAAGGTGAACTCACGTATTTTCTCTCCCCCAGGGTCATTGGAATACAATACGTACGAATACTCCTCTCCAGGTTCTACATGGTCATGTTTCAGACTGCAACCTCCACGATTGGTGATGCCATCCTGTTTCGAAGCAATCACATTCTTTTCAGAATCCCATAACTCCAAGGTATACGGAAGTTCAACATCGGCTTTAGCTTCACATTTCAATTCAAAAGCTTGAGTTAGTTGCCCGGAATAATTTCCTCGTTCTTCAGGTAATAATCCTGGAGCAGTGAATCTCTGTCCTTCTGCCAAGACCTTTTTCCATGGCTGAGGTGCTTCGAAGACTGAAACTTGTGGCTCATCATGCATCAGGTCACATGATTCATTCGAATCAAGATCGGGTTGAAAGGTAGGATCCCAACCACAAGCGATATTGATGAACATTGGCTGCCCATTAGGAGTAGGTAAGAATGGCGAATTGATGAACCAGAAACCTATGCTCGAGATTCCTAATATCATCCCTAATCCGAGAATGAGATACAATTTGGTCATCGTCGTGTCGTTCTTTGGAAGTTCAAGATTGACCTTGAGTTTCTCCTTCTTGCGCGCCAATCTATCACCTCCTGTCACATTTTCTGTTCTTCACTCATCGTCCATACCAAGAGAGCATAGGCAACGTGGATGGCTGGAATGACTCCCATGATAATGGTATACAAGAAACTCTCAGACATCTGAGAGCCGGAACCAGAAACCCAGAACATGATGACCAGCATGACGATCAGGAACAGCGGCATCGCTACTGCAACCACGACATATGATTCTGCCAACATCGCCAAAGTCTCAAGGAAGACTTGCAATCTCGTTCGATTCTCACGCATGTAATGTTCGGCACGATTAAGGAAATACAACTTCAAATTTCCACCTGAAGTCAATGTTCCAACCATTCCTTGAAAGAACTCAGTCAACCAAGGAGATGCAGCACGAGCGACGGATAGTTTAATCGCCGTCAACAAGTCATATCCCAATAATGTCACATCACGATAAATCAATGATGAATCATAGGCGATATCCCCATAGATATCTTCGTTCAATGCCAAAGAACGGAAAATCTTCGAAGGTGTTGCATTGGCTGCAGACATCGCCGCTGTATATGAAGCGGCATAAGGGAGATATTTCTCTAATTGCATACCTCGTTTCTTGGCCATTCGTTTCGCTGAACCCTTGAAATACCGGAAAGCCAAGAGGGGAATCACTAATCCACACATGACCGGTATCAGTATCTTGAGATATGTTGGAAACTCCAATGTTTTGTAATCTGGACAGCCATGCCCTGGCTGGTCATAATTCGCCGCCTTCTTCTCCGGATTCCAATATTCCCAGATTTTACATGGCGTCTCAGAATCGGGGTCCTGAACGCTCTCGTAAATCGCAATTACTCCAATGGCAGGAAAGAAGACTATTGCAATCACTCCAATGCATATCAAGAAGACAGCAATTGATGTGACAATATTGGTAGCAAGATAGACATCGGCCATCACTGGAAAAGCACCTTGCTCAAGAGTCTTGCAGAGTTCCTTGTCATTGCGAGCCTTCTTCTTCACAATCTTGCCAACGGTTCTGTGACAGATTTTCTGCCAGGCCGTCAACTCCATCTATGCATCACTTCCCGAGTTCATCGCAATCCGTCAACCCGAGCAAGGATCTCGTTTGGCCTCACATAATATTCAGTGACGATTTGTGATACCTGATCGGCCTTGCGGATGTCATTCAATACCATCCATTCAAGAATGCGCTTTCTTGTTCTCAACTCTCGACGCATCTCATCCTGACTGAAATTGATCTTGACCATGATCTTCTCAAGGACATATGATTTACCACTGAAAACATAATCATCGGTCGCAGGATCCCAATGGAATACCTCATTGGTGATTATCTCCAT
Organism: Candidatus Poseidoniaceae archaeon; assembly: GCA_030750665.1. GTDB lineage: Archaea > Thermoplasmatota > Poseidoniia > Poseidoniales > Poseidoniaceae > UBA226. Next base: position 44,347 of record JASMHR010000003.1, on the reverse strand, counting down.
TGAATTCGGGTCGATACCAACTATCTCTACAGTCTGCCTTGTACGCCGCACACGTTGGCCATTGATACGTGTCTGTATCTGAATGGAACAGGCTTCAAGTGCAGGTAGCAGAACTCTTGGAATATCGATAGGTTTGTTCTCCAAACGATGGACAAGAGACGGTACTGAATCGGCGTGAACAGTAGAGTATGCACAGTGCCCAGTAGCCATTGCCTGGAACAAAACATAGGCTTCAGCACCACGAATCTCACCCACAATGATGTATTCTGGTCGTTCACGAAGGGCCGCCTTGAGCAATTCGAACTCCCCTATCTCACCTTCGCTCGATTCACCCCCGAATCCTTGCCTGGTCAATCCTGGAACCCAGTTGGGTTGAGGAATGTTAACTTCACGAGTTGATTCAATGCTGACAATCTTCATCTGCCATGGAATAAAGATACACATGGCATTGAGAGTTGTTGTCTTTCCTGAGGCCGTACCACCTACGAATAGCATCGGTACTTCATTCTGGAATGCTATCCAAAGATAGGCCACCATCAAAGATGACATGGTTCGGAAAGCAACGATGTCGCATGGAGAAAACGGGTCTTCCTTGAAACGTCGGATACAGAAACAAGAGCCCCGCGTGGAAATCTCATATCCTAGTTTCATGACGATACGGGAACCATCCATCAAAGTTGCATCAAGCAATGGATCTGCAACAGAGATGTGCTTTCCGCAACGTTGAGCCAACTTGATGATATATGATTCGAGTTCGTCATCAGTATCCCACGAACATGTGGTTTCGACAGATTCGAACTTACGATGATAAGCGAAGATTGGAATGCCTGTTCCATCAAGAGAAACATCCTCTACATTCGGGTCGTTCATCAGAACATCCATCTTTCCATAGCCAATCATATCCCTCCTGAGATAATAGAACAACTTGGATTTGGATTTCTTGTTGATCTTCATTCCATAGGATTTGATTATCTTGTCCATCGCAGTCCTGAGGTAAGCGCCTGGGTCGGCATCTATCTCGTCAATATTCGCGGTCAAACTCTTGATGAAAATGTCCATCAACTCATCACGATGCTCTTGTTCCTTCTTGTTCAATGGAGGTTCGATAATCTGATAGATGATGTTCAAAGTGCTCTTGTCACGAACTATTCTAGCAAAAGCATGAGGAGGCATGACTGGGTATTTGTCAAGTTCATCATATGCTACTTGTTTCTTGCCACCGCGACCGCGACGACCACCGCCTTTCCCCCCCTTTTTCCTTGCCATAGAGTATTCCCCTGCCGTAGGCAGGGATGACGACGACTTCAAACCCACTATAACCTTTGGTTGCTATTCAGGCCTCAAAAGGCCCATCACATGGGCCCTCAGTGACTCGGGAACAGTGCTTTTAGCCACTGTTCAGAGAGATTATTGAAAGTTTCTAGGTCGCCTGAGTTATCTAGGCTCCAATCAGCGCCGGCAATGAGTTCACCTACACCCCAACTCAATTCTCTATCATCGCGTCTGTCAAATGCTGCCCTGTCTCCATCCTCAGCCCTTCCTCTAAGAGAAATCCTGTCAAACCTGATATCTGCTTCAACAACCACAGCAACGACCTTGAAATTCGGCCAATGCTCAAGGAAGATATCCTTCTCATCGACTCCCCTCATCCCTTCTATCAATACCAATTGGCTACCAGCCAAGGCAGATTCAATATGTGGAGCCAAACGACTCGCCAGAACTCCATATCCAAACTCGTCGCGTAACTCTTGTGCAACCCTCCCAAATACATGGGGGTCGCCATCGAGGTTGCGGGCTTCGACTTCTGCTCGAATCATATCACCCATCGAGAATACTGGAATGCCCGCTGCTTTGACCAATGCTGACAACTCTCCTTTGCCACAACCCGGCATCCCTACCGCCGCAACCACGAGTACCATGGCATCGCCAATGGCTGATAGTCAATCAATGAACCGGCTCAATTGTAGAACGGAGCATGCTTCCATTTGCGGTCAAGCAATTTCATCAAGAACCAACCGCCACCAATCAAGAGCAAGGAGACAATCAGTATTCCAGTGAAACCTCGCTGCATCCCATCATCATCGAATGCAACTGCTTCGGCATTGATTCCTTTCTCACTAACTTGTTGGTACCAATTATCATAGAACGAAGTATCTCCTTGTGTGAATGACAAAAGGAACAACACCAATAACGGCAAGACTGTTCCTATCCAGAACCATAGCATGATCGAAGCATCGAATATTGCTTTGTTTGGCCGTAGCCCCATCAAGAAAGCTGTCAATGAAACGATGTAGATACTGTTCGCCACCATTACTATCATAGCTACGGGAAGCATACTCCAAGCCCCCAGTTTCCATGCCATCAACAATAGGAAGATTATACTGATCCAAGTCGTTGTCAGAAAGTAAGTCACTACCTTTGCCCGAATCAATTCAGGAACCGATGCTGGAAGTGTGTTCATGTGCTCTGGAGAATCAATTCCAGTCAACCAAGAGTAGAAATTGAAACCGAAAAAACCGAGGAATGGTGCATATGTCAATAGATTGACGGGAATCGGAGAGTCCGTGAAATCCACCAACCATGCAAGGGCTAGAAGAACCATCAGTGGAACGGCATAGGAGACTATCATTTTCTTGATGGTGCCACTACGTATGAGATCGACGAATTCCTTGGCCACCAACAGCCGCATCGTTCCCTTGCCAAGGAAACCTAATCTTGCATATACAGGAGTAAACAATTCCTTGCGTTCGGAAATGTTCTGTTCAAAATCATCAGATACTGAAACCGCACCTAACCAAGCGATGAATGGAATGATTATGATTCCTGCTATGGCTAGAAAGATGGAGTGATTCAACTGGAATGAATACCCAATAATCAGCAGATCAAAACGTATCCAGCCACCAAGAACCAATACTCCCATGATTACTGCCATGATTGGGATGACTTTCGACCAAGGTTTTCCTCTCGTCCACAAAGCACTGCCAAGGAACGAAACAGCGAGACCTTCAGCCAACGTGAGTGACATCGCGAGCATAGTCACTGGAATCGAACTCCAAAGCAAGGGAGTGGAAATAGAGAATAATACCTCAAGTAGGATACCAAGAGCCATCCCACAAGAGACCGGAAACAGAATCAACAGCAGGTAATAGACAACTTCCTTGACCCAATATGCGAAATGATTAGCTGACTGTTCAATAGGTTGCAGAGCGGGAGAAGCGAGAAGATAGTTGAGACCAGAACCGCGTTGACTGACCATCACCCTACCAAGGAAAGCGAATGAACCCATACCCAGACTGAACATGAACAATGGAAGGTGAAGTGCAAACTTCAGTTCATCCCAGGTGAAGGCTCGCCGCTGATCCTCCAAACCCTCGACATCTGCAACCCCTTCTCCCACTAGGAACTTGATCCCAACAATCATGACCATGGTGACCACAGCCAACAATGCTGGAAACAATAAGATATGCCGCTTCTTGGCAAAGTCGATATTTTGCCTCCATTCCTCTTTAAACATCATGCGAAAAGTGATTCCGAAGGCTGAAGACAAGGTTGCAGGTGAATATTTCTTACCTTCCGAAACGGTTCCAAGATCACCTCCAATGACTGTGGTGACCTCGCTCCAGTCCCTGCTGGAGACCTCTGACAATTTCATTCCTCCTCGATATCGCCATCAGCCATGCCCTGAGCCTCTGCCATTGAATGACCCACAAGACGGATGAATACATCCTCAAGATTCTCTCCATCTGAAGCCTTGAGGTCTTCGATTTTACCTGATGCCAATACCTTACCATGATCGATTATCGCCAATCTGGTACAAAGGCGCTCGGCCACTTCAAGAACGTGGCTGCACATGAAAATGGTCCCGCCTTCTGCCACCATGTCGAGAAGCCAAGTACGGCATTTACGTTGATAAATCGGGTCAAGATTAGCGAAGGGCTCGTCGAGGAACATGATTCGTGGCTCATGGATGAAAGCACTCGCCAACATCACTTTCTGCCTCTGGCCCTTTGAAAGGTCCTTGCACATAGTATCCCGTTTGTCGGTCATACCAAACCAATCCATCCAATGGTTGATTCGATTTACAAGATCATCCAGCCCACGCAATCTGCCTACGAACTCAAGGAATTCCACTGGGGTCAGATATGAGGGTGGAGATTCAGACTCGGGGACAATGCCGATGTTGGCTTTCAATTCCTGTGGATTGTTCTTGACATCGATTCCAAGAACCTCTACTTCCCCAATGCTGGGTTTCAACTGCCCTGTCAAGAGTTTGATGAATGTTGACTTGCCTGCGCCATTGGGCCCAAATACACCGAAGAATTCGCCTGACTGAACTTTTACATTCAGGGGATGGAGGGCGATGAAATCACCAAATCGCTTGCCGATATCAATGGCTGCGACCAGTATTTCGCGCTTTTTGCTCTCACTCATCGACTATCTCCATCGCTCCGACTCTGCCATCTGTCTTAGATGATTATGTGGAACCTCTTGAACGAAGCATTGAGGACTTCGATGCCGTGGGACCTGCATGGCGGCCAAACCCGATGTGAACGAAGTGCTCATCGAAGTGGTTTCAGTCAATGATGAAAAATCCAATAGTGGCAAGATTGCAATAGTCACCATCAATCGACCGAACAAACTCAACGCATTGAACAATACAGTGGCCTCTGCACTCAAACAGACTTGTGCTTGGGTGGAACAGGCTGATGATATCAGACTGATGATCATCAGGGGTTCGGAACCTGAACCGCCTGCTGAAGGTAAGCGAGCCAAACCCAAATCATTCGTCGCTGGTGCTGATATCAGTGAATTCGTTGGCAAGAATTCCAAAGATATTCGAAATTCATTCACAGATAATGCTTGGGAAGCGATATGGAATCTAAGCAAACCCACAATAGCCATGGTCGATGGATTCGCTCTGGGCGGAGGTCTTGAAATCGCTCTATCATGCGACTTGAGAATCGCAGGTGAGAACTCGCGGTTCTCGACCCCTGAAATCAATCTGGGCCTGATACCCGGCGGGGGCGGAACACAGAGACTCTCACGCCTTGTCGGCTATGGCAAAGCGATGGAGATGGTGATGGGAGGCGAAATGATCAACGCACAAGAAGCTCGGTCAATCGGCTTGGTCAATCATGTTCATCCAACAGGAGAACTGGAAGCTGCAACTCTTGAACTTGCCAGAAATATCGCCAGCAAGTCTCCACACACCTTGAAGGTCGCTAAAGCAACCATCAGGGCTGCACTAGAACATCCTCTGGACAAAGGTATCACAATGGAAGCTGATGCATTCGCTGGACTATTCGATAGCGAAGATAAGGAGATTGGTGTGCAAGCCTTTCTGGAGCGCCAAGATCCAGAATGGGTCGGGCGATGATCAATCGTCTATTTCATTGCGTAGAGCTGCGAGTTTGGACTGGCTCTCCAGCACTGGTGGTGGTAGTGTTCCAACCATTGGTGGAGGTGGCAATGGTAAGCCACCTGCTGGCAAGGGCAATGGAAGACCACCGGGCAATGGAAGGCCGACAGGCAATGGAAGGCCGCCGGGCAGCGGCAAAGGTAAGGCTTCAGGCTCTTCAATCTCAACCTTTCTGAATCCTTCATCCAATGGAATACGAACCTTGATCACTCTCTCTTCATCGATGCGGATGAAGGTTGAACCATATGGGTGGCCGGGAGAAACGCTGGCGGGCTCTTCAAGAACAGTTAATCCGTGTTCAGGGTCAGACAATACCGCTACCAGATCCTCTCGGTCCTGATTATCATCCCACATCTTGGCTGCTGATGCTCGCACCTGAGCCATCTGTTCGCGCCGTCGAGCCTCAATGCGTTGACGTATCTCGGCATGGCGGCGGCGGCGTTCATCAACAGTATCTTCAATTCTAGATTCCTCAATGGATTCAGCATCTATCTCGACAACATATTGATCGGCGATATGAACATCCTCAATCTCTTCAATATCCCCCACATCAATTTGAATAACTTCGTCGTCATCAACGGCTTCCTCTTCTTCCTTGGCCCTGATCTTCGCCATCTTCCGCTCACGCAATGTGGCACCATCAAGTGGATCTGATTTGACAGGTTCTGGAAGATTCCGGGACTCTTCTTCAATTTCATCTTCAGCCTCCATTTCAACCAACCTTTTCCGAACGACCACCTTCTTCGGTTTGCCTGGAATAACGACGAAAAGGAATGATTGCACGAGTATGGCGCCGATGAATCCCCATTGAGCACCTTCGGTCATCTCACTAACCCTGGCAAGATAGAACCCAAAGGTCCCAAGAGCACCCAGAGCAAGCATCATTTTGAGACCTGCGCCCATGGTTACCGAAAAGCCCAGCAGCAATTCACCTTTGACGATGACGGCGCGGGGGAATCGCCTCATTCATCGCCGCTATTGAACAACTCGTCCAACGCCAACCTTCGATGGCTGAAACAATGTTTCAGAGAGGTTGGAATTGCACCGAATGGTTTGCCATCACTGCTACTGCCATCTTCGAGGTCATCTGGAATGAAGATAGGGTCGAAACCGAATCCTTCACCTTCAATCATCTCCATTGCGATTCTTCCACGACACACACCTCTTCCAATTCGGGTCTTTTCACCATCCCATAGGACTGCCACTGCTTCAAAATGGGCACTCCTTTCCTCTCCCATCAATCTTAGAATCCCAGCACAACCCAAGGACTTGAAGATATGAGAGGAAAAAACCCCCGGAAATCCTGGAAATGCATGTATGAACAGACCTGAATCCTCAACAATAACTGCATCGGATGAACGCCCCTGTGATTCAAGCAAAGCGATGGCCTGAACCAGTTTTGAAAGCGCTACCTCCTCCAAGGAATCGACTTGAGGCTCAATGAGTTCAGGTACCTTTCCATCTAGCAAAAATTGCTCTACCATCCATCCTGATGTGGCAAGGTGATGCTCAGCCTCGCGCAGCTTGCCTTGATTGGATGTCAGGAAGAATAGTCGCCGGGGCATGGGCATCGGAATCGTTCGGACTCCTTTTTGATGTCGGCAAGATGATGCAGCGCATCAGGTACGGCTGTGCATGGAAACCAAGATTCTGATCTATATCGCGTTCGGGGGAGCTATCGGCGCCGTACTCCGTTATCTGTTCGGACAATGGTTGACCACGGAGGAAATGCCATGGGGAACTCTGACAGTGAATCTGGTTGGCTCACTTCTCTTGGGTGCATTGATGGGGGCTGCGGCGAGCAATGATATCATCAGTGAAGAAATGGTCATGTTTCTCGGAATCGGTATCCTCGGTGCTTTCACCACTCTTTCTACCTATAGTTTTGAGACCATTGAACTATGGAGGCAAGGGGAGACAATGCGTTCTTTACTCTATGCTGGAGTCACCGCAATCGTTGGACCACTGCTGGCACTCATCGGTTGGTTGGGAGTCGAGAAAGTCATCGCTTGAATCTTAACCATGGTATCTGACGCGGGTGCGAATATCCTGAAGTCGTTTGATCACCTGTGCTGCACTTGGCAATGATCCTCCACTGCTGTCTTCCACTGGCCCTTCATCAATATCAACAGACAAGTAACCTGTTTCCACCACCGTCATTGCGCCTTCATATTCGGGATGACTTGCGGATAGAATCTCCTCAAGGACGTGGAGATCTATCCCGAACTGTTCCACCTCTGTTGACACCCTTGAAAGACCAAGATCAACAATTGCTGGATTACCACCTTGTTGCCAAAGGATGTTGTTGGTAGAAAGGTCGCCATGAACGATGCCGACTCTATGCATCCTACGAATGACCCGGCCAACTTCGTTGAAGATCTTATCTCCACTGATCCCACCTCTTAGTACATCGATTAGTGGGTCACCTTCCACTTTGCTCATTATCATGGTGAAAGTATTTCTGTCGAGTTGCAGGATGGAAGGAATTTGAATTCCACTACCTGCCAATCGACGTAGAGAACGACACTCTGCATCAAGCCGCCGTCGAGTCAATAGACGATCAAGATCAGGATGCCTCCAGGTGCGCTTCAGACGAACCTTCTTGACCGCTGGAATACCTAACCAGATACCTGCACGAACTTCGGCTTCAGCCCCTAGATGGAGGCGGCCCTCATCCTTCCACAACATCGGCTCCCCAACATCATCCCGCAGAAGGGATGGCTTCAAAGGGATGGCCCTGTAAGATTGGCTTGAGGGGGAATGAAATGACTCTCAGTCTGCCGATGTGCGATATCGATGGACAAACGCTGGACCTCTCAGAAGAGGAGTTGCATCAGCGTATTGATGCTATCAAGAAGAGACTGGGAAAGGACCTCTTGATTCTCGGCCATCATTACCAGAGGGATAGTATTGTACAACACGCCGATCTACTCGGTGACTCTTTCCTACTATCGAAACTGGCAAGCGAAAGTGAAGCCAGTAACATCGTGTTCTGTGGAGTCCATTTCATGGCAGAATCAGCAGACATTCTGAGTCGAGAATCACAAAGAGTCAGTTTGCCCAATCTAAGAGCAGGATGCAGCATGGCAGATATGGCCAATCTCGAACAGGTTGAGGACTGCTGGGAAGAATTGATTGCTGAGTCGGGATTGGTCGACCCAAAAAATCGTATTGATCAAAGTGCACCTGCCAAGGACGGAGAAGCCTGCCTAGTCCCAGTAACTTACATGAATTCAAGTGCTGAATTGAAGGCTTTTGTCGGTGAGCATGGTGGAGTGGTCTGTACTTCATCAAATGCTGCTGGTGTCATGGATTGGGCCTTTGAGAGAGCCGGGGCAGAAGGCAAGGTTCTGTTCTTTCCCGATCAACATCTTGGAAGAAACACCGGACTTGCAATGGGAATTCCAGAAGAGAAAATGATGCTCTGGAACCCCAGTGAAAGTCCAGATACAGAAATCCTGAATGAAGCTAGAATTATTCTCTGGCATGGCTATTGCAGTGTTCATCGGAGATTCAATACTTCACAGATAGAGGAACTCAGAGAGAGTGAACCCGATGCCCTTGTTGTGGTACATCCTGAATGCAGAAGAGAGGTAGTAGATGCTGCTGATGCTGTCGGCTCCACTGAGTTCATCAGGCGATATGTTGCAGAAGCACCCAGTGGAAGCACAATTGGAGTAGGTACCGAGATCAACATGGTCAAGAGACTGGATGCTGACCATCCTGACAAGAAAGTGCAATGCCTTGACCCTCTTGTTTGTCCTTGTTCCACCATGTACATGATTCATCCCTCCTATCTGCTCGATGTACTCCAAAGGATTGAATCCGGCGAAGAAGCAAACAGAATAGTGGTTCCCGTAGAAACTGCAGCAAGTGCCCACATCGCGTTATCACGAATGCTGTCAATCATCAATTGAATCTGATGATTCTCCTGCTTCTTTCAAACTCGCTTCGGTGCTACGTTTCCAAATATGCAGACATACCAATGGAATCAAAATGATGGTAGCGACCTGCAAAGAAGTGGATGAGTAAGGTTGCAATTGCATGTTCCTAGGATGGACCTTGGTTGAAACAACACTTCCTTCTTCCACTTCCTGCCAGACGATATGATCCTTAGTCACCTGAGGATTTCGCTGATCTACGAGATCCTCAGTCAGATGTTCTGTCAAATTCTTCTCAAGATCATAATACCATATTTCATGATCCTCAAACTGCTCACTAGGTTGTACTGGGTTCAGATGCCATTGAGATGCCCAGACAACCAAACCATTGCCTACCGCAGGATCATGAGCCGGATATTTCGGATCCGACAGCAACTGACTAGTTCCTGTTTCTAGATCGATTAGCACCAATCTATCTGTTGCAGTCACATTCACAGTAGCCACCAACCATCTCTCATCTAGATCGATATCCACTACAGTTGCATTGACCACATCAATGATGTAACCCCAACTTCTCAAGGTTTCATCCTGTTCAACAGGTGCAGTCACATTCAACGGATAATCAACGAATCCCTGAGTGCCAACCTGTCCGACCCTAACCTTTGAATTGTTATCTGTGAATACCATGGCCAATTTGTTTCCATCTACCGCTAGATTGAGCACCTCTACATGCTCATCCTGAAGACTCGGAGTCACGACGACATCACCACTCCTCGATACACCTCTCAACTTTCCATCCTCAACCAAAAGCACCACCATTTCTCCTAATCCTGAGTTACCTATCTTCACATTAGTTGGACTTGAAACAGGAAGGATGGTGGGTTCCTTGGCCAATTCGTTGAGATCCATAATCCACAATTCTGTTGAATTAGCAACAGCAACCATGTCACCCGCCGTATCATGTAATGCATTCATGGTCAAGGAAGGATGTGGAATCACCTGTGGGTCATCTGGATTCGATAAATCTACCACCACCAAGACTATTCCTTCTTCACTACGATTATCCAAACTCACCAACCAACCATCTGCTGCCACCGCACCAACAGGGGCTTCAACACCAGTGACCGGTAGATCACGGTGGGTCATGTCCCAGACAATCACACTGGAAGTGATGACGACGACAATGATAATGGCCCAACCAGTCTCATGACTGGATGGATGTCTGATGGCGTTTACTAATTTCTTCGTTCTTGAAGAAATCCACCATGAAACTCGGTGCGGACGGGTCACAATGGTTGCTAATCTTGCATTCAAAGTTCTTTCATCAAGGACGTTCCACACCGCCTTGTTGTATCGTTCAGTCAGTCTGATTGCTACTGCGGCAATTATCATGCCACCGATGATATCCACGAACCAATGAATTCCGAGATAGACGATGGTGAAACATGTAACCACTAGATAGACGAACAAGAAGTTTCTATACTTCGTCCATCTATTGTCATCATCCCATCTGACGATACACAACCAGACCCCAAATGGTATGCCGATATGCAAACTGGGCATTCCATTAGTGAATGGATCTATTCGTTCAAACCAATCATTGATCTCCGGTGTCAAGTCATAAGCCAAAGTCTCCATTGCTGGAATGTGGTCACCGGTCACTCTGACATTGAAGAACAAATAGAATGGAACCGCCAATGCATAGATGAAGAAGACGCACAGAGATACCCTGTCAGCCATGAAACGATCATTGAAGTAACAGAAGTAGACGATACTGACATAGACCACCATCAAATATCCAGAGACGTAAAAATGAGTCAGAGATACTGTCAGCCATTGAGCTTTGAAAGTCTGTTGTACCCACAGAACCAAATCTCCTTCAATCGCATAGACCCAAGCGGTCATCTCCAATTGGGTATTGGCCATGAATATCCGGTCCAACGTATCCAGAGTATCCTTCCAGAAGAATATCAGGAAGACCAACAAGATATGTAGCCAATAGCGGCGAAACATATCATTGAATGCACGCAAATTGGCCTTGGCCCAAGGAGGCTTGAACAGTGGAATCAAGATGACACCACCAGCCAAAGCCATGGTTATCCAAGTGAGATAGATTCCGTCGGTCATCTCGGCCCCATCTGTACTCGCAACCATTCAACGCTTCAAGCCTGTGCCATTCTCACATCAGAGTTGTGAGTTTACATCTCCCTTGGGATATGCCGACTACCAAGCCCCATGCACGTAGGGTTTGCCATGGTCTGGGTCAGTTCCATTTGCGATTTCCCACAACCTCTCAAATCTGTGGATACCGCTACTACAACCTTGGCTCCACTCAAATGTCAAAGCGTATCGGCCGATTGCCCTGACCGTTGGCTTCTCAGATACATATGCTTCTACCGAACTCCTCAATTCTAATGCAGTCTCTTCATTATCCCGATTTGGAGCACATTTAGCGCAAGGACAGTAGTATCGGATATCGTTCCATGAGATGGTATGCTCGCTGCCATCCTGCCATCGAAGTACTGCGTCCTCCACAGTACGCTCAAGTTCAATCAACTTAGGAATATCACTCAACACCGACACCTCAGATGATGTTGACTCCAGATTCATCTTCATTTGACAACTGTTCAGAAATTGCCTCAACTACCTTGGCAAAAGCCTTGGCGCTTTCTCCAGATGGATTCGCAATTATCCTATGAACTCCATCATCACCGCCACGAAGCACACCTGGATCAAAGGGTAATGCTCCAAGGAAGGGTACCTTGAGGTCCGATGCAGTCTTCTCACCCCCACCTCTCTTGAAAATATCAAGAACCGCTGACCAATCTCCGCCATCATCAGCCTCGACCTCTATCATCTTGCCACCAGGGCCAACGAGTTCCAATCTACTGTTAGGCTCTGTTTTTCCGCGCAGAGTATAACCACTCATATTCTCAACCACGCCAAGAACTGGAACATTCAACGTCTTAGCGAATGATATCGACTTCCTGCTATCAAGCAATGCTACGTCTTGTGGAGTTGTGACTATCACAATTCCATCAATATCCGGCAGACTTTGAACAACAGTGAGTGGCTCATCACTGGTCCCAGGAGGGAAATCTATGATCAGATGATCAAGGAGCCCCCATTCAACGTCAGCAATGAACTGTTGGATGGCACCGAGCTTGATCGGTCCACGCCAGACCACAGGTGTATCTTCATCCTCCAATAGGAAAGCCATCGATATGACCTTCACACCCGAATGTCCAATATTAGGATAGATACGACCCTCCTCCACATGCAGCCTCATTCCATCAAGTCCCATCATCTTGGGAACATTAGGACCGGTGATATCGATGTCAAGAAGTCCGACTTTCAGGCCCTGTTCTGCCAAGGATAGAGCCAGACCGGTTGCTACCGTTGACTTACCAACGCCACCCTTGCCGGACAAGACCATGATCTTGTGTGAGATTTCTTCAGCAATCTTCTTCATCGCCATCTGTCGCTTCATTTGCTGATATGCCGCTTCCATCTGCTTCCTCTGTTGAGGACTTGCTTCCCCCTCTGGAGCAGGAGTTTCAGATTTGTCGGGGGTGTGTTGAGAGACGGGAGATTCAGTCATCGACCTGTCGACAAGACCGGCTTTCTTGAATCCTCGCTCACTCTTCCTCTACAATAACCGAGCGATAGATGAGGTTGGAAAGCCCTCTTTCCCATCGATACCAGAGTATCTGTGACAACATCGGAAGAGTGGTTGAACCAATCAACCAATACGACCAGGTCATATCATTGACAGCCCAGAAAAACCCCATCGTCAAGGGAACTGCAATAGTGGTCCCGATTCCAATGACTTGCTGCCCGACATGATGGTTTGCTGCCCCACCAAGAATCAATGCAATTGGAGCAAAACAAACGGTCAGGAAGAACATATCGATTGCAACGAACAAGAATAGAATATCCCATTGCTTGGCAGCGAAGACGATATGCAATCCAAATTCGATGACGAAGATGATCAAAGTCAGAATGATGCCTCTCCACGGATTCCAGCGTGAGGGCAACATGGTTGGTCGAGAGGCGGTAAGGACAAGTGCCTGCCGACTCGATTCTCTCTATGGACATCATTCAAATGGGGTCGTCATCTTGCTGGTTCCAATGAAAGTGCTGTTCGTCTGTGTTGGAAATTCTTGTAGAAGCCAGATGGCAGAGGGATTCGCAAGAGAGTATGGACATGATGCAGCAAGCGCCGGTACCACGCCGGCTAGTAGAGTAGCGAGCAATGCGGTCGAAGTAATGGCGGAATTGGGTATTGATATCTCTGCTCAAACCCCCAAACTGCTTGACCTTGAATCTCTCGATTCATGGGACAAGGTCATCTCCATGGGATGTGGAGTGGAAGAGACATGCCCGACTCTGAAGGCCGATGCCGACTGGGGGTTGGACGACCCAGTAAGTCAGGGATTGGATGTTTACCGTAACATCAGAGACCAGATCATGGAACTGGTCCAGATTCTTGAAACGACAATGTTTCATACCCATGACTGATGGCGGAGCCGTTCTGCGAGCGTAGTGTAGTGGTTATCACCGAGCGTTGCCAACGCTTGAACCCGAGTTCAAATCTCGGCGCTCGCACTCTGAATGCTTGACTAAGAGCCTGAATTGCATCATAGAAATGTGAGGAACTCCCCCTGAAATCAGCCTTCATTGGTTACCCCAGGCATCGTCACCCTGCTGCTTTCCGCTCCATGGATTCTCTTTGTTCTGCTTCCTTTTACGCAATGCAATGACTGCCGCTGAAGGAAGAGCCAAACCAAGAAGAATTCCTATCACCCAAAGAATGACCACAGGATCATCAGCGAAACTGAACACTTGATCCGCATCCAGAGTTTCGCTCTGGGCCTCTACAACCTTGATGATGAATTCATCATGATATTCTTCAGCTCCGTAATCATCTTCAGCCTTGAAAGTGACTGGATGGGTGCCTAGAGGGACTCCTCTTCGACTCTCGAAAGAAAGGCTGTAGATTCCATCCCCAGCAGTCAGGTCCCCATTTTCTCCATTATCATACATCAACAGGAATGTATCTTGTTGCCCAATTGCGGCAAGTGCTCCAAGTTTGACTTTCACCCATCTGATATCATCTGGATCCGAAACATGAACGGTGACCGTGTATGATTGCTCGTCTCCATCATTTTCAACCTGTACAATCTCATCGGGCGAAATTGCTGGACTTTCAAGCAACGGGCCCTGATTCATAATCCGAATCCGTAATGCTTCATCCTCTGGACCATCCAGATAATGTGAATCCAGACTCTGCGTAGATGTGACCATTATCGATGCTCCATCATCATCTTCCATGAACACCTTCAGAGCCTGTTCACCAGGATGCATTCCCTCTGGAACTGGAATCTGCCCCATCCATAACTGATTGCCGGTGTTGAGACTCAAGTCATGTAGTTCTCCACCATGGTCGCGCATATCGACTGCCACTTTGGCCACACCATTGCCATCGTTGACTCCAGCATTGACAATGAGTATCTCGCCACGGAAAGCCAATGATGGTACATGTTCCCATTCCCTTAATCGTGGAGCCTGATTGAACACCTCCAAGGTTCCATTCATGCTATCTGTCGCTCCCCATGTATCAGTGGCTGTGACCAATACCGATAATTCACCATGTTGAATTCCAGGAACTGAAATTTGAGTGGTCCAAACATCATCGTGTATCGTCAAGTCTCCATTCAATCCCTCGTCGCCCAACTGTACAGAGCCAAGACCAAGAGTACTGAGATTGGCAACAACTGAGATGGCATTCCAATCAGGATCCAAAATGCTGACCTCAAGATAGGTAGAAGTTCCCCCCTCGTTGACTAGGCTGCTGCGCAAGGAAATCGATTCCACACTCGGTGCACTGTTCTCCCCCTCAGAAACCACAGAAGGATAACTGATCCTCTCCAATACCTGAACCTCAGTGAATACCGCTTCTTCATCATTCACTGCTGGAATGGTAAATTGCCTTTGGACACTGGATATCAATCCAGAAAGAGGGCCCTTGTTGATGACTTCACCAGTAGCGGTTCCTTCACTCAAAGTGCCCTCCTCATTGTAGTAGATACCAGACCATTGAGTGACATCGAACACACGACCATCTTTGGTGGAGGTAGTGATGGCAGAGGCAACGATATCCAGTTCAACAAGGTCTGAGCCAAGGAGAGAAACCATGTCTCCAGGTTGTAACGATACAGGTGAAAGCCCAGTCTCACGACTCAGATTAACCTCACCAAGGCCATCTTCCGTCTCCGGAGGAGTAGGCGGGGAGGGCACGGGTGATTCCTCAGGATATTCATCACCCTCATCATTATCGAAACCAGTACTCTCCCATTTCCTGTAGATGGTGGTGTTATCCCAATCGATGTATGGAACCTCATAGTTCCAAGTTCTGTTGTGGTTCTGTCCAGCCCCATCGAAGCCAAAACCACCAGAACCTGTCAGGTTGAGCCATGTTTCTTCCAGAATCACATTTACAGGATAATCAGTCCCATTGTGGTTCTGCCACTCGCCCGAAGTCTCGATGTTGGTGAGTGCTCCAAAGGTTCCATCAACATCTCCAGTGAAGGTTCCATCCATGTGAAAATACTGGTCAGTCTTCTCACCATCAACACTGGTGTCACGCAGGCCATACACTGTTCCATTGATGGTGATATCACCATCTTCCTCATCTGATTTGAATCCGAAAGTGCCGTCTCCATTAATCGAGTTTCTCTGTCCAATACGCACTCCATCCTCCCATTCTTCATACATCGCTATTTCAGAGATATCGATATCGAAGCGATTGTCTCCATCAACCATCTGCATATCTGCATAGCCTTCGAATTGATTGAGATTATATTCTATGGCTCCATCCACCTCATAGCGCTCGAAATAAAGGATTGAGACTGTTCCATTCATCCACAACTCTCCATCTTCATCTTCATTGCTGGCATTGAGATATCCAGTTGCCTCCAACTTGGTGCCTTCAGAAATGATTCCATCCACCGTGCTGCGATTGAATTGTGCATTTGAGACAGCGGCTGTGACTCGCATGGAATCCATCTCATCATCAGAAAACTCCACGACTAAATCACCCCAGCCTTGGGCATTGAAATACTGAGCCTGTAATACTCCATCAACCGTGGTCTCATTCCTCCAAATTTCATCAAGAGTCAGATTGATCCAAGTGGTTTCATTCTCTCCAACTTCGTTTATGGTTACTATTCCATCTCCTAGTTCCCAAGCATGCAGGAGTTCGCCCTGTCTCTCCTGCCAACCTCTTCCATTGAACAGTAACAGATAGTGCTGAGAACCATTCTCATCCTCATAACTATGATTCAAATTCCAGTCTGTTGTAATAGTCACTGAATGATCTGCAAGAGGTTGATTCCAAACCGTCGCTTGGATATTTCTTGAAACACCGCTTGCAACACCATCCCAGAAAGTCTCGATATTGATGGAATCTCCAAATGACAACTTGTCTGGCAAATCCAACCGCAGAATTCGGTCATTGACAAATTCCATCTCCGCAACAGAGTAATTTGATTCATTCAACAATAACCCTTCAGAATCGAAGTGAGAAACATCAGCACTGAATTCTGAAACAGTGGAATTGAGGGCATCATTGAACTCAAATCGATATGAATGGCGCTGCTCAACTCCGCCTTCCTCTTCAGTACCCCATTCCACCGCACTCCAATCCACTATGATCAAATGCTCTGGAACGCTGGATTCAGCAGCGATGACTGGCAACATCATGACCGAAAGGAATAATCCCGCAATCAACAGGCTGATACGCTGCTTCGCCATGTATATTGACATGGAAGCGACCTATTCAACAGGTTCGGTTTCTCGTTAAGACTTCAACTGGCTTAGTCAGGTGAATGAAGTCTGTGAATCTCCTGAGTTCAGTAAATGAAAACCGTGATTCTATGTGATAATCACCATCTATCATTGGTGAAGGCATTTGGGTTGGCAGGCATGTCATCATCTCGGTTCCATACCATCT
The DNA here is from genome assembly GCA_030750665.1 of Candidatus Poseidoniaceae archaeon. Lineage (GTDB taxonomy): Archaea > Thermoplasmatota > Poseidoniia > Poseidoniales > Poseidoniaceae > UBA226. The sequence continues at coordinate 27,033 of JASMHR010000003.1, read as the reverse complement.
CCCCAATCTCGCCATAGATGTCGGAGAACGGATCGATTTCAGCCACTTCCTTGGTACTGTCCATGTATGAGAGTACTTTGTCACGTAATTCTGGCTTGAAACGCCAATAATGAATACGCCATTCACGCCCATCCCACAATGTTGTCTCTTCAGACTCAGTAGTCAGCAAATCATAATCCTGGAACATGTAGAACAGGTTTCGATCAGTTGGTTCAAGAGCATTATCAATAATCCTCTCGTAGAAGCCAAAGAAGCCTAGAGCATGCTCTGCCATGCCCGAAGCAACATCCGCTTCCATATCCGAATCAATGTGTTGTCTAATCGCTTCTGTGAGTTCATGTAGAGACATTCCCATCTTTTTCCCTCGTGGTGCGCCGGCTCTAAGGTCCGACCAATCGGCTATTGCTGCGCAGTAGTTTATTCTGTACACGGTGCTATATGAATAATCCGCACAATTAACACTCTTTTCGGAGTTTTACACTCTGAAAGGGCTTAATTCTACACAACTCCGCGTCAGTCTGATGGAACCCGACCATGTTGAGGGTAACTTCCTCGGCCTCCCTGAAAAAGGCGACGATGTCGATGTCGTCGTGATTTCACTCCCCTATGAACTGACGACTTCCTATGGCCAAGGAACCGCTCAGGGCCCCTCTGCCTGCATTCGTGCTTCTACACAGGTGGAATTGTATGACCCATCGCTTCCTTTAGATATCCCAGCTGGAGCATCGATACATACCGCAGAACCGTGGGATGGAGAAGGAGACACATTGCTAGAACAACTGGACAACATGACTGCTCATCTACGACCTTGGTTCACAGGGAATTGCTTTCCCATCATCCTTGGTGGAGAGCATGGAATACTCCCTCCAATACTGGCAGCAGTGCCGTCACCACTGGAAGAATTGACCGTGGTGCAGATAGATGCTCATGCTGATCTGAGACAGGAACTTGATGGAGAGAAATGGTCGCACGCTTGTGCTGCAGCCAGAGCCTTGGATATGGGAATTGGACGTTTGATGCAGGTTGGAGTACGTGCATTTTCTCGTGAGGAGGCGGAAAGGATTGATTCCGACGAACGGATCTCCACATGGTTCGCCAGCGATATCTTGAGTCCTTGTGCTGGACAAGGCGCATGGCTTGAGTGGTTGTCAGCACTTGAATCGGTTGAAGGTTGCGTACACCTAAGCATCGATATCGACGGCATGGACGGCTCATTGGTACCCGACACTGGAACTCCCGTACCTGGTGGTCTTTCCATGTGGCATGCTGTGGAAACAATCGATGCTCTGTTCTCAAATTCAAAGGCGCAGGTAATTTCAGCCGATGTCAATGAGATAGTCCCTGGAAAGGATGGTCCACTTACTGAATTCACCGCTGCCATGCTAGCAACAAAGGTGCTATCTGGGCATATCAGAGCGCGATTGGATGGACGTTTTCCAACCGATGCTGGTGGCAAGAGTCGGAAAACAGAAGATTGCAACTACTTCCGTTCATATGGCGCAGAGTGAGTAGCAATTTTCTCAAGCACAAGTCAAATCCTGAGTTGTGCATACTTGAGCACAAATAGATACCCTGTATTCGCAAGGGGGCCCATCCAACACCCCCGCGTGAGATGCCTGTCGCGTCCGTACTCTTTGGTCACATTCGATAGAGGTATATCCCAATCAAGATTAATGGACCATACAGCAAGGTTGGCCAGAGAACCCTCCACCACCAGCGCTTCTTGAGTTCTGCTTCCATCTCATCGATAGCATCACCTAAAGCATCGGTAAGTTCCAACACATGTGTATGTGGGATATATACTCCAAATCAACTTACTCCTGCCTAATATAAGAGCATCAGGGATTTTCTATCTGCTGGGAGAGTCCGGAGGCTGGAGATTCTGAATAGAACCAGGTGGTTATTGATTCTGAATCGTCCCAAAGCCCACGCCTGACTGAAATGATGGTGTTGTTGTCGATGAGCACGATATGTGGGATAGAAGAAACTGTGAGGTTCTCAGCCAATCCTGGAGCGTGAATGAAAGGGCGATTAAAGGTCTGATTAGTCTCATTTTCCATCAACTCTTTCCAAGCACTCATATTCGAATATTCATCTCTAGCATCCTTGTTGAACACCAACATGTGTCCCGAGGCGATTCCTTCATTCAATGCCATGATTGTAGGCTTACAGTGGCCACACCATGTCGCAGAGAAATATGCTACCCATCTTCCGCTACCATTTGTGGACGATTCATTGTGAGAGATATTGGAATCATCCAGTAATGAAAAAGATGGCATAGAACATCCAATGAACCATTCAGGGGGCTGGTCATCTGGACAGGGTTCCGATAATGTCGATTTCTGTTCTAAATCAGATTCTTTTGTAATGCATCCAGATACTAGAACAATAAGGGAAATAATGAGTGCTGAGAGAATAGACACTCGCTCCATGACCTTACGACTTGAATCATAGACATAAAACCGATACTCAGGATGCTTGTCTTTTCTATTACTCGTCACTTCAAGCCAGCCATTCATTGACAAGATGTGGGAAAGTATCGGCCCTGAAGTATGGAGATTTCACATCGGCCAATTCCGCTGTGGATTCAAACGCCCCCCCTACTGCTATTGACCAGCCTGCGACCTCGAACAAGGGGTCGTCGTTCGGAGCATCGCCAACAACACAGACCTGTTGTGGAGAAATACCTCGAATCTCGAGTGATTTCAACAGACCATTGCCCTTGTTGACCTGTGGCTCTGCCAGATGAATGGCGAATCCTGTCCTGACCACTTTGAGGTCGGGCCATTCTGAGTTGCTCAACAATTCTCTAATTCGTTCATCGTCTTCTTGCACCTTGAGGCACCACTCGCTCTCTCTCCAAGCATTGGATTCGATTCCTGATGCATCAAGTCCATCTATCTGAGTAGACAACCACTCTGCAGCAGCCCTTGAACGGGCTCCATCTGCCATGTGTAGTAATTGCTCATGTTGAGGTTCCCAAATCACTCCACCTGTTTCACATATCATCGGACCAGTGATTCCAAGAAATCGCCACAATCCCCAGGTGATTGGTCTGACATTTCCGGTCGCCAGACCAACTGGAATTCCTGCCTGCTCAAGTTTTCGCAGCGCTTCAACGGCACCTGTATGCAACAACTTGTTCTCATCGGTAAGAGTTCCATCAATATCGATGACAAGCATTCTGAGATCATGCTCTGATGGCAATAGTCCCATGGCTGCACCACGGAGGTTTAGCGCTTGATTGTAACGCTGAAGTAGCGTTGGGTTCTTGACGAAGGGCATCTCGTCGCTCATCATGGTAGGGGGAGATGGTGGTGAGGATTTTCTTTTCCTCGACGACCTTTCAGGTTCCTCTCAAACTCAAAAGATTGAAGATATACAAGTGGAGGAAGTGGTTGAAGCCATCATTGAACCTGAAATAGATACGACTCCAATCGATGAGGTTCTCGTCGACCTTGTGGTGAGTGGTGAACACTCAGTAGCCTGGCCACTTACTGGAATGGACTGCCCTGATTGTGCGTTCAAGGCGACAAAGGCCCTGAATCGTCTGGATGTGGTCACTGATTGCAATGTTTCAGTGGCCGAAGGCAGTGTCAGATTGGTGGTTGACCTATCCAAGGGAACACTTTCTGAAGCCAATGGTGTATTGTCAAGTCTTGGACATGCTCCAGATTTGCAATGGTATCAGTTGGGCGGAGTGAAGAGTGACCGTCTGAGTAAGCGCTTAGATATTGATTCTAGAGGACTATTGAAATTGATTAAGAGGCAATCCGGTATTCTGGATGTCCAGTCGGATGATGATGGTGGAATTCTGGTCCAAGTATCTGAGGACTCCAGCATTTCGATTGTCGAGGCTCGCGACTTGGCATTGAGCAATCTCATCGGACATGAAGTCCAACTTCGCCCTGCTGTTTCCAATCGGCTGCGCCCTGACCAGATTCGCCTGCTCGGTGGAGCAGTAGCAGTACCTGCATTTGCTGCAGTCCTGACATTGGAGATACTGAGTGGGCCGATGTGGCTGATAATGAGCATCGGTATCGCTGGTATTCTCATCGGAGGTTTCAGAATGTTCACTGAGGCGATAGCCAGCCTCAGGTCAAGGCAACTTGGTTTCCAGATATTGACAACATTAGCGGTCTTAGGGGCAGCGGTATTACAGGCTTGGAGCGAGGCTCTCTTGGTTGTAATTCTGGTTGCATTCACCTCACATATGGAAGGCTCTGCTCTCATGCGAGCGCGTAAAGCGATGCAGGGTGGATTGGACCGTCTTCCCCGTAAAGCAAGAGTGGTTCAAGAGAAGCCAAAGGCATCTGGAATACGATTGAACATGGCAACTGTGGACGTTGCAGACCCCGAATCATCATCCATAGCACAAGGTGTACCCGTTCAAGTGGCAGAACCTCTCTGTGATATCGAGGAGATGCCTGTCTCTTTACTGGCCGCTGGAGACCGTGTCGAGGTTCGCAGCGGCGAAGTCATCCCTGTTGATGGAGAAGTAGTGGAGGGGACTGGTTCAATAGATAGAGCACCGTTGACTGGAGAGTCAATTCCCGTCAGAGTGGAAGAAGGCGATGAAGTGTTGGCAGGTCTAGTGTTAAGACAGGGGCCATTGATCATCAGCACCACTGCCACTGGAGAGAACACAAGACTCAGTGGCTTGATTGAAGATGTTCATTCATTCAGAGAAAAACCCCCGCGCCTACAGAGTACTGTCGAGGTATTCACAGCGATTTGGATTCCTTTGGTTCTCATTGGTGCGCCGCTGGCCTGGTTCCTTTCTGGTGAGGCTTCCAACTGGAAGATGATGCTGCTGTTATGGGTAGTTGCTTGTCCCTGCGCCCTGCTTCTAGCTGCACCCATTCCTCACGCCGCTTCTTTGGCCAACGCCGCTCATTCTGGAGCCATCGCTCGCGGCGGAGACGTCATTGAACGCCTAGGTAGGGTCAATCTAGCATTATTGGATAAGACAGGAACATTGACCTCTGGAAGACCAAGACTGGACAGAGTGGTGATGGCCAAGGGCAAACAAGAGGCTGCGGCAATGAAACTGGCTGCTGGATTGGAAGCCCGTTCATCACATCCCTATGCTGAAGTCATCAAATCACAGGTTGCCGAAAAAGGATATGAAGCTACCAAGGTCAAGGAGCACAACGATGGAAAGGCTGGAGTCACTGGTAAACGTGGAAACACCAAGGTCATGTTCGGACGACCTGACTGGCTGCTTTCTGAAGGAGTGGACATACCTTCGGATATCAACAAAGCACTGGAAGAAGCCAAGGAAGAAGGGCATGGCACTTCTTTGTTGAGCAGTTCGGGCAAAGCCGTTGCACTGTTCGTCTTCGTTCATGATGATATTCGAGAGGGGGCTGATGCAATGATACAGGAATTGCATCAACAGAAAGTGAATGTCGAAGTATTGTCAGGTGACCTCAGTACTGCCGTTGAGGCATTTGGACCGCGAGTTGGTATTCCCGCTGCTGCCTGTAGAGGAGACCTCGACCCTAATGACAAGGCGAATTGGGTGGAAGCAAGAGCGAAAACGCATGTAACCATGATGGCTGGAGATGGTTTCAATGACGCCGCAGCTCTGGCTAATTCTGACGTTGGAGTAGCAATAGGTAGCGGTGAACAGGTTAACCTTGATGCCGCAGATGTATTGGTTCCGGGAGACGACCCTCGTCTGATCAGTAAATTAATTCGATTGGCACGAAGAACCAGAACCGTAGTCACTCAAAATATTCTGATTTCTGTCTCCATCACTATCTTGCTTGTCTGGTCAGTAGTATCGGAGTACAATGACCAACTATGGATTGGAGTTCTGGCTCATGAGGCTTCAGCTATCCTAGTCATCCTCAACGGTGCAAGATTGTCTGGTGAAAAGGGAATCCTTGCAATGTTGATGGACCTGTTCAAGGATCTATGGAACGATACTCGAGAGGCTTTCCAATCCCTGATGGCAAGGCGTGGCTTGAGGTCATGAAACAAGGCCATCTTGCGACGCTTTGAAATATGGCTGAGCCGGCTTGGGAGACACGGGGATGGAGTATGGCAAAGATTCGGGGCGACCCCATCCGGCTAGCACTTGCACATCCTACTCGACACGCACTCTACCAACAACTGGCTGACTCTGATGAAATGTCAACTGTCCAACTGTGTAAAGCAGTAGGCATTGAGAGATACCATCTCTATCATCATCTCAAACATTTGAGTAATATCGGACTGATTGAGAATCACCGTGATGTCGGACGTTCTCGTTGGTGGAAATGTATCCAGAAAGTAAGTTCCAGCAGCAATGATCAGACTCCATCAGCCCCCATTTCAGGAGGCGGTTTGCCATCTTGGGTAGAGAATCTTGACCCAGAAGTAAGAGAACTGCTGGAACGCGGTGCCCAGATAAAAATGGTCAACCTATCCGGAAACGCAACCGATTCCATAACTGCCAAGAAGACCATCGAGAGAGTAGCAACAGAAAATGGACTGGATTTCGATATACCCTTCACTTTCATTCCTTCAGCGGTTGCATTGATCTCCAAACCCAGGTGAATTGGAGGATTAAGGATGTCAGAAAAGACCGAGGCAGATTCTGAAGATGAAGATACTGAAGAGGGGCCTTGGAGCGTCGAATCAAGGATTGCACCTCCGCCATTATCCTGTCCCAAGTGCGACGGGTTGCTTCCAAGCGCCTTGGGTGAGTTATCATGTGTTCTCTGCGGAGCAAGGATGAAGATTGACCACGAAGTTACTCGAAGAGATTGGGAAGATGAAAAACTCGGCTGTCCAAAATGCAACAAACTACTCGTTGTTGGTATTGGCGAGAGACCTGCAAATGTCCGCTGCGGTTCCTGTCTATGTGACTTTGAAGTGAAAGCAAACGTCCCCAAGTCCGAAATTCAATGCCCGGGCTGCGAACGCCGATTGAGATTGCGTACAAGACCAGGGACTCGAAATGTCACCTGTCCAGCCTGTGATACTGGCTTTGAGATGACCGGCTGAGAATGTATTGTTGCTCTCAAGAATAGTCTTTCTCCACGTTCGACGGGGATTTGTTGAAAGAGTGCTTGCCTCCCGACCGAACTGATTCCAATGAAAACAACCTACCGGATGATGGGAATCGCCGATTATATCACACTGGCGAATGGTCTGCTTGGAGCAGTCGCTGTTCTGATGTTGATCCTTGCTGTTGATGGGCTGTCTGATCCGATTGGTGGAGGGATGAATGATACCTTCATCTGGGCTGCAGTACTCTGCATCATACTCTCTGTTATTGGTGATGTCATCGATGGTCCAATCGCACGCAGATACTCAAAGATTAGAATTCTAGGTGGCAACCTAGACATCATGTCTGATTGTTTGGCATTCTGTGTAGCACCTGCCCTGATGATATTCGTCATGTTCGGCCGGCTGGGGTCTGCAACTCCGTTCTGGACTATATTGCTTGGAATCGCCTGTTGTTGGGTCATCGCCACAGGTATGCTTCGATTGGCGAGATTCGCTCATGAAGAAGGCGGTTATGTTCCATACTTCTCAGGACTTTCCTCCCCCGCATCCTCGATGTTTCTGATGTCGCTGGCATTATTCATTTGGACACAACCTGCAACTGGAATAGGTCCTGGGTTGTCAACCTGGGAATGCGACCCAATATGCTTTGGAAAGGGTGGAGAAAAACCATACTATGATTGGCTGATTCTTCCATTCATGTTGTTCGCAGGAGGCATGATGATCGCTGACCGGAAATTGCCTAAATTGAAGAAAGGCTGGCCGATGTGGACAACGGTAACTCAAATGTCGGTATTGCTGACAGCGACTCTGACCATGTTGATCCACGTATCAAGAGGAGGCGATACAACATCGCTCAATGTCAATAGATTCGTTTCCGCGTTATTGCTGATATCCTTCCTCCTAGTCATGTCGTACATCGTATTCGGACCATCGGTGGTAGCGAATGATGATGATGCTGTAGAATTCAACAGCGAGGAATGACGGGGGTGGCTTCCACGCCGCATAATCAGCCTCGCGAAACAGATTGCGACCCCCCTCCCTTAAGTATGGGTGAATGTGCATGCAGTTCGGGATGGGGTGCCCATGAGCGTCAGCGACAGCGGAGATACAGCGGTTCTGAGAAGCCGCGAAGAGCGGAAGCACTCAGGCGACGGATTGACACTTTCGGCTCTGCGCAATCAGATGACTAGAGCTGCCAGCCCAACATTGGATTCAACGGTTCAGCGTAGCGCTAGGTTCCGAGAAGAAGAACGCCTTCGAGCCCGACTGCGTAGAGATAGACATCTTCGTCTGAAAGCACAATCAGAAAGAATATCTGCTATGCAGGAAGTCATCGCCAGCGAACTCAGCCAACAACATGAGATGACACTATCTCAACTTGAGCGTGAACTTCGTAAAGAGATGGAAGATGAACTGGCACAACTCGAGATAGAAGCACTTGGAAAAGAGGAGAAGGATATCCGGGAGCGCTTGGAGTTACAGTTACAGCGCGAAGTGGATTCAATGCGTGAGCAACTAGAAGTCGAACAAGAACGTCGACTTGAGGAACACCGTCAGCATATGCGTGGCAGACTTGAGCAGGATCTCTCCGATAATCATCAGCGTCGCTTGACCTTCCAGAAAGAGCGTATGGAGATCGAGTACGATCAGGCTCTTCAAAGCCGAATTCGAGATATGGAATCAACCATTGAATCGGAACTGGAGATTCATTTCTCACAGGTCGAGAAGAATGAGGTTGAACGCCTGGAAGAAGAAAACATGTCTCTTCTCTCAGAACGCGAGGAACAATTGCGAATTGGCATTCGTCGACGCCTAGAGAATCAGTTACGCGAACGCATGCGCTCGCGAGAGACCAGACTGCGGTCAGAATATGAAAGACGCAGCAGAAGGCTTGAGGAAGAGGTTGCTCAACAACTACAATCGGATATCGAACAGGACCTACGCAGAGAGACCGTAGAACTTGAAGACAGGATGAGAGAAGATGTCGAAATGGCTGTCGCCCGTCGTCGAGACGAGTTGCGTTTACAGATCAACAGAGACTTGTCTGAATCCTATGCTGACAGATTGGCATCGCGCAAAGAGAGATTGCGAGAAAAGTATGACTTGACCTTTGGTCAAGCAGTAGAAAGCATCAGCAGAGAAATCACAGAAGATATCGAAGGCGAGATGAATCGCCGTCTGGAGGAAGAATTCGCTGCCTATCGAATGGCTAGAGAAGCCGAGATACAGAATCGCCTTTCCAGATTCCGTTATGATCAGGAGAATGATATCAGAGAAAACCTAGATGTCAAGTTTGGAGAAGAGAAGAGGGATTGGGTCGAGAGATTGGAGACCGAATTCCAATCGCGTGAGAAGGCCGCCATGAAGGCGATAATGTCTGAGATCGATGCTCAGATGCGCAACGAACGTTTGACATTTGAGACAGACCTTGACCTTATTCGAGATGAGACTACTCTCGAACTTGAAGTCGATATGGAAGACCGCCTCAAGGAATTCCGTTCCTCCAAGGAAGACCAGATATCGAGTCAACTCGAACAGCAACTATCCAAGCGTGAAGAAATCATGCGCAACAAGGCACTCATCGAGATTCGGCGCAAAGAAAGTCAAATCCGTGCCGAGATAGAATCACAACTCGGCATCAAGCGTGCTGAGATCAAAGACCGGCTCGGGCAACTTGGAGATCAAATGGATGCATTCCGCGGAATGGCAGAATCGAAGATGCGAGAATCCATTGAACAGAAGATGCAGATGGAAATTGATGCAGATTCAGACCGACTGACTGACAAGGAGAAGGAATTCGCTCGCCTTCAGAGTGAAGAAGGACGAATCGCAAAACAACAGTCATGGCTTTCAGCAATTGCTGGCCAACCTGGTGGTGCTGCCATTGGAGGATTAGGAGACCCAAGCAAACTTGGTGCAAGGGCTGACCCATTGACTGCAGCTGCTGGAAGACCAACTCTCGGCGGATTGGGTGCTGGTACATCTCGCGGGCCTGCAATGCCGGAATTGAAGCGCCGGCCATTGGCTGAACAAGGTGGACCGATGGCTCACCCAATCCAACCTCCACTTACTGGTGGGCCTGCTCAACAAGCGATTCAACCAGTACAGAGGGTGGTTAGACAACCACTCCCAACCGGTCCCGCACGTGGTGGTGCTGGCGAACCAATGTCCTTTGATCCAAGGCCAGATACCCCCGCTGTAGCACCCGTTCAGGCACCGCCATCTGCGCAAGTACCTCATGTGCAAGTACCTCCTACACAAAGACCAACTCCAGTAGGCGAAGCAATCGAACCCAATGTTCCAGAAATCACCTCAGAGGGAATGGTAGTACCTGCAAGATCTCCAGTCTCACCAAGTATGGTTCCTCCAAGGCTACCTGATGCAAAACCGATTGAAGAAGAACCGGAAGAGGTACTGCCAACACCAATTGGCAAGGAGATAACCACCGAAGTAGCTCCATTGATTCCAACCTCCACAACCATTCTGAAGCCTCAAGAGAAGGCCCCAAAGACCGTCACTGCACAACTGACTCCGGTTTCAACAACGGTATTGACCCCATCTACTGACTCGACTCTCAGTCCTGAAACTACTCCAACGGAATCAACCGAGACGGAAACGGTCAAAGAAATGGCAAGTATTACTCCTATATCTACTCAAATCATGACTCCAGCCACTAGCGAAGAGGAGGCTGATGGTGAAGACGGGCCCTCAAGTTTGACTCCGGTCTCCAGAGTAATGATGACTCCCCAAATCCCTATTGATGACCTGATACAGGATGCTGAAGAAGAAATTCCTGATGAGGCTGATGATTCTGATATGGATTCAATGATTGAGTCCATCAAGGTCCCGACCATTGCTGGTATCGACACGAAGGAAGAAGTAGCAGATGAGGCAGAATCTTCCAGATCTCGACGAGGACCACCACCAAGTACGAAAGGCAGTAAAGGTCCACCAAGAAGAACTGGACGTGGTCCTCCTCCATCTGGCACGAGTGGACGAAAGGGACCGCCTGACTCCAAGAGAGGTCCACCTCCCGGTGCAGGACGTAGAGGTCCACCGCCAAGTTCTCGAAGTGGTCCACCTAGCAACGCTGGTGCTGATGATGACGAAGAAGATTATTCTGAAGAAGAATGAAAACGCCCCTTCTATCTAAATCCGGTCATTTTCGACTTACACCAACAACCGTCGCTTTGAAAGGATGGGCTCCAATCGAGTTCCATGCGGAGTGTCGCGGTACTAGTCTGTTTGATTCTGGTGTCCTTCTCGCCGATGGCACCTATACCTGCATCTGCTGAAGGTGATCTTGAAGAATCTGGGAATGTCGATGTACTAACGGGAAGGACCGCTTCATGGGTTCAGTACCTCGATAGCAAGGCTGTTTTCTTGACCATCGATGGGACATTCCAGTTACTTGATTTTGAAAATGGAGTGCACACTCTGATTTTCGAATTGACTGAATTACCCACCACGCACGTCGCAGTTCCTGATAGCACCAACACCTTGGTAGCCATAGGTACAGATGAGGGAGTTATAGTAGTGAACATGGTCCTCCAAAGCATCGTTGAGAATTTCACCACATCATTCCCAGCCACTGACCTTGCTTGGGATATCGATGGAGACCTTTGGGTTGGACAGGGAACTGGAACAAGAAATGCTCTAGAATATCAATCCGGTGTCAGCACTGGTTTAGAGACAGATATACATGCCATCGGTTTGACAGATGTGTTGGTCTTACCTGATGGAAGAATAGTCACCAGCGGTAATGATGAGAAGGTGAAGATTCACGACATGGGTGGGGAAGATACCATTATTCTGACCGAACAAAATGATCGTGTCCTTGATTTGGCAGTAGATTCAAGCGGCAGATTGCTGACTTCTTCAGCAAATGGAAAATTGATTAGATATGATACCAGTGATTGGAGTTACGAGACGCTTGAAACCAGTCCCAACAATCGTTTCGCATACATTCTACCTACAGATGATGAAATTCATCTTGGTGGAGACAATGGAGTATACCATTCGGTTGATTCTGACAATTTCACTTCTGTTGAAGACTATACCCTTGGAGGACAGATCAAAGGCGCCTATCGCGGAGAGAAGGGGCAATTGTACCTCATCGCTTCATTGTCTCAATCTACCACCGTAAGATTGTTTGATATTGATTCTGATGGAGATGGCCTGGTCGATTCACAAGATGCCTTTCCGGATGACGCCAATGAAACCAAAGACAGCGATTATGATGGTGTTGGAGACAATGGCGACCTGTTTCCCAATGACCCTTCTGAACATAGTGATCGAGATGGAGATGGCGTAGGGGATAATGCTGACCTATATCCTGATGATGAATTGGAGAGTTCCGATTCGGATGGAGATGGCGTAGGCGATAACGGAGATGTTTTTCCAGATGATGGCTCACAATGGGAAGATGGAGACAGCGACGGCCTTGGAGACAACCCATTGGGTTCCAATCCAGATCATTGCCCTGCCGTCAATGGCGGTTCACAATACGATAGGAATGGATGTCTTGATTCCGATGGAGATGGATGGTCGGACCCAGATGAATCTTGGGCTGCCAGTCCAAATGGTACGGCCGACGCATTCCCACATGAAAGAACGCAATGGGCTGATAGCGACGGCGATGGATATGGTGACAGTTCATCTGCCGATTCATATCGGGGTGATGCTTGCTCAAGCCAATTTGGAGATAGTAGGTATGGATTGTGGGCTGTATATTCCAACAGTGGAGTCATAGTTGATTACGAGCGTATCGAACAGTTTGGCTGCCCAGACAGCGACGGTGATGGATACGCCGATCACCTAGATCATCTACCGGATGACGAAAATGAATACAGAGATCAGGATGAAGATGGAATTGGTGAAAAGATCGATTATGATGATACAAATGCAGCCATCGAGACCCATGAAGACTGGTGTCTCAACAACCCTGATGACAGTTCCAACTATTGTAAGGGATTGAACAGCCCTGAATATCAGGCCTATGTGGAACAGACAACCAACGCCGGTGATACTCCGATGGACTACTACTCCTGGGTATCTTCCAACACTGTAAAACAAGATACTACCGAGACCAAGGATAGCAAAATGGATGAACGCATCGATACTGCATTGAAGTATGGAGGGATCCTGTTCGTTGGTCTTGTGGCAATGTTACTGATAGTCAATGGAATGATGAAGATGGGGCGAAAACGTAGTTTCTCGAAATCCTTTGGAGACTCATCCTTCTCTCCCAACGCCTCATTGGCTGAACTCGCAGCTCAAGAGAGTGGAGAGGCCTTTGAAGCGATGGGTGGAGTTGTGGACGAAGAAGGCTGGGGCGACGAGGTCGAACCAATGCAGTTAGGTGGTTCGAACTATGGAGAGGAACTCTCAATGGAGGAACTGGCAGGAGTCTCCACATCTGAGCCCGCACCTTCGTCGACACCAGCAGCAGCTTCACCTGCCCCAGCACAACCAGCAGCAGCACCACCTGTCCCTGCAAGCGGACTACCGCCCGGATGGTCTGAGGAACAATGGAAATGGTATGGGCATGAATGGTTGGCCCAAAACAAATGATCAATGATGGAACTTGATTGGAAGCTCTTTCTTCATCTTCCCGAGTTCAGCACCACTGTACAAAGTGCTCCCTTCTGCATCTTTCATGGTAGTCATCATCAACCATAGGAAAGTGTTCCAGACAGTTCCACTGGCGTGCAACTCCACCTTGTTCATCGCTGCGAGTTCCAAGATGACTGCCTCATCTGAATCAGCATCAAACAATGCTCGAATCAAATGCTCTGCTTCGAACTCATAGGTTGCAGGTTTCTGAGGTCTAGCAGAACTCATGGTATCACCTCAAACTGGAAATGGCGACATGGCCAAACGACGAACGAGTGCTTCAGCATCCATATCCTCAAGTTCAGAAAGGCGCTTTCGAAGATTATCCACCACCCCTTTCATTCTCAGAACCTTGTATTGTTTGACAAGTGCTGCCAACAGATCATCAATGCTGCGATAATCATCCATCGCCTTCATTGAATTAAGTTGTCTTCTAGTCTCAAAACTAACACTGACAGATGTCATCCCTGATGCAGTCATATCTTTCCCGTCTCGGTGTCTGAAGTTCTATACTTAACTTCGATGCAGAATTGAATCAATTAGGGTCTAAGATTCCGCTAAACAATAAATAGCGGATTCAAGCATTCAGCCTATTTGTTTTCTTGAATCCAAGATTCTTACGCTTACCTTCAACCCGCTGGTGGAATTCCTTGGCGAAGGTCCAGTATTGCAGACTGCCACGCCCCTTGCTGTCATTGCTACGCTTGTGAAGCAACACAGTAGGCGCTCCTTCCGAAGGGGCTTCGGCGATCTTGACCAGTCGTTGTATTACAGTAGAATATACATGCTTAGGGAAGTGTTCCTTGACCTCGTTACACACAGTGTTGGAGAGTTTTGACTTGGGCATGACCATGGTCATGACGATTCCCATCAATTTCAGATGCGGATTGATTCTGCGCTGAACAAGTTTCACCGAATTCATCAGTAGACTCATCCCCTCAAGAGCATAGAACTCAGCTTGTACCGGAATCAGGACCCATCTAGATACTGCCATTGCATTAATTGTCAATAAACCAAGGCTTGGAGGTGTATCGATGATGATGTAATCAAATTCATGCTCGATAGAAGACAGGGCTTCACGCAGCCTGGTCTCTCGTCCTAATCGGTGTGACAATTCAATCTCAGCCCCAGAAAGATGTATTGAAGAAGGGAGTAGCCAGAGATTCTCCACCACCAAACCCTTTGGAAGGTTCTTGTTTGGATATTCAGTCTTCCAAGTGCGCTGCATCGATTCAGTCAATTGTTCCGGTGAGAGTAGGAATTCATCCATTATTGGCAGATCCTCACCACTCTCATTCATCAACAAATCATGCACGGTCTTCTTGAGTTGCCTCTTTTCTACACCAAAACTGGTCGAACAGTTACCCTGTGGGTCGAGATCTATCAACAAAACCTTGGAAGGTGGAATTATCCAGCGCTTGCGGTCTTTTTCTCCCTTCGCCAGTGCTGCGGCTAGATTTACCGCAGTAGTAGTCTTGGCACAGCCACCTTTCTGGTTGGCTACAGTGATGACCATGGTATATGGGTCCACTCGACACTCCTCCTACCGCAACTGAAGCCTTCACCTTTCAAGCGATGGGTCTCTAGATACTCTACAGGGCTCAAGCAGGCTGAATGACTGGTACCGGAACCTCGGAGAGAATCTTTCTCATGATGTGCATTCCTGTGATTCCACGAATCTTGGCCTCAGGCTTCATGACAATCCTGTGGCTGCAAATCTGTAGTGCGATACTCTTGATGTCATCTGGAATGACATAATCCCTGCCGTCTATTGCTGCTGCAGCACGACTGGATTTGAACAAGGATTGGCTGGCACGAGGGCTGCAACCATTGATGATTCGGTGGTCTTCACGACTTCTCTGAACAATTTCGACCACATAGGAAAGAATCGCAGGGTCGACGTGAACGGTCTCCAGAGCCTTCTGCATGGCCACCACCTTCTTTGGCGAGGTTATCTGCAAAACGTCGTGCTGATCCTTACCACGAAGTTTCCTTCGGGCTAGAATCGCCTTCTCTTCTGAACGGTCAGGATAACCCATGCTCATCTTGATGAGGAATCGGTCCATCTGCGCTTCTGGTAACGGATATGTTCCTTCTTGCTCAATTGGGTTCTGGGTAGCCAACACCACGAAAGGAGCGGGCAACTTGTGAGTGATTCCCTCGATGGTGACCTGCTTCTCTTCCATAGCCTCAAGCAATGCTGCCTGGGTCTTAGGTGGGGCGCGATTTATCTCGTCAGCAAGCAGGATATTACAGAACAGTGGTCCAGCACGCAATTTGAATTCCCCAGACTTCTGGTCATACATATAGGTCCCCATGATATCGCTTGGCAACAGGTCAGGTGTGAATTGAACACGCTTGAACTTACAACCCAAGGCCTTAGCGAAGGTGTTTGAGAGCATTGTTTTTCCCAATCCAGGGAAATCCTCAAGCAACATATTTCCGTTTGAGAGGATTCCAACAGTCACTCGACGCAGGTTCTCCTGCTTACCGATAATGACCTTTCCAACCTCATTCATCAGACTGTTTGCGATAGCGCTTACAGTTGCTATCAGGTCCTTGGTTCGATTATCTCCTCCTCCAACTCCTCCTGCTTGATATGCTTGGGCCATGGTGTACACCTCCTGTGGGACATACCCCCACCCGTCGGAATCGTACTTCAATATTGGGTATACGCACTTCAGAGCGTTCTACGCCACCAAAAGGCCACTGAGCGGCAAAAAATACTCATCTTCCCCAAAAATGGTTATCTTTTCGATGTAGTGAAATCAGTTCTTCAAAGATCTCCTCCTCCATCGCCGTCAATTCGAGTTTACGTAGACGTTTAGCGTGACTTTCAGGAATATCCACCAATAGAATGTCCTCTTCATCTATACCTCGACCAACGACTGCTCCCTTGATGGCAACTGCTACCTCATCTCCTTGATGGGCTTCTTTGAGAGTGTCTTCGCCGGACCTCAGAGATTTTACCATCCCAATATTCGTGCCATCCGGTTTCATCAATCTCTGGCCTTGATGTACTCTTCCTCCAAGTACCCGTACACCAACCACTGCTGGATTGCTTCTGCGAAAGATATGATCCGTCAATATCAGAAGTTTTCCGGGATAGACCAAAGCCTCTCTACTGGCTTCCTCTATCTTTCTCTTGGTTTCTTCATTCCATTCCTCGAATCTTTCAATGATATGATAGATGACATCAGCATCGATATACTCTACAGTGGAATCATCCGATTGCAACTTCTCTCCAACCTCAGTCAAGGCGGTAGTGGAAAATGCCAGAATGGCCCTATGAAGGGGGTTGGATGCATTCTCTGCAGTCATCAGGTCTCTCTTGTTGACCTGCCCGATGGTGGCCGACCTAATGGGAATCTCCAGTTTCTTCAACTCCCATGCCAATGCCTCGAGGCCACCGAGAGTGTCGGCCTTGAGTACCACGCCTTCTTCATCTATCTCAAAGGAGACTTTTGCTTCCTCCCAGCCTAATATCTCAGCATTCTCGAGTTCTTCAGCGCTGTTGCTCAACCTCAAGGATGTCCCAGCCAGTACATTCTCAAGATCCGGACCACTGATCTTTATCCCCGCTGCAGCCTTGATGTGATCGACATGGTCCCATCTATCTCCCGCATCTCTCATCTCTGACATGCCGCGAGGCCGAAACATTCCTTTGATATGGGTTTGAAAAGGCCCATCCTGAGAAATTAGAGTGATTCTATCTCCCTTGTTCAATTCACCACGATACAGTATGACATCTATGGTCTTACCAAGTCCGCGCTCGTCCTTCATTTCCAAGACTGTCCCCTCAGCAGGTCCCAATGTATCACGTAGACGTTCATCGAGAAAACGTTCTGCGAGGCCAATGGTTACCGCCAACAAGTCCTGAAGACCTTCTCCTTCTTTGGCGGAACAAGGAACGACTGCGATATCCTTGGTGAAATCTTTGATTCGATCATATCGCTCAATGTTGAAACCATGCTCTGAAAACTGGCCAACCAGTTTCCACCAACGCTCATCAAGATATTCCTTGACATCACTACGCTGTTCCTTCAACGAATCAACGAAACTACGTCCCGCTTCAGACTGCCAACCATGGAGTCTGTCAATTTTATTGGCAGCAATCACAAATGGCGTCTTCTTTTCCCTCAATATCTTGATTGATTCTATTGTCTGGGGCTGGGTTCCTTCCATCAAATCAACCACTAGGATAGCAATGTCAGCCAATGCCCCTCCTCTGGTACGTAATGTGGTGAAAGAGTGATGACCAGGTGTGTCGATGAACAACAAGCCAGGAGACTTGAACTCCTTTCCACCCATCATTGTCGAACAAGCCTCATTCAGCAGTTGTGCTGGAACTTCAGTTGCCCCGATATGCTGAGTTATTCCCCCAGCCTCTCGAGCCATTACACTGGCTTGACGATTAATTCCCAATGAGCGGATATGATCGAGTATGCTGGTTTTGCCATGATCAACATGGCCGAGGACACTGACGATTGGTTGACGATTCTCTCCGAGAACAGGTTCTTCAGCGACGATTTCCTCGCCCTCTCCATCGCTCAATTCTTCGGACATTCATATCCCTCCTAGGGGATGATTCATGATTCATAGACCCACTTCACATGGTCCAATGACCATTCCATGGTTCCTTCAGGGAACCATAGTCCCAATTCAAATTCAGCAGTTTCTGGAGCATCACTACCATGAATCATATTGTAACCCATGTCCATACCAAAATCCCCTCTAATGGTACCAGGGGAGGCATCGCGACCATTTGTTGCTCCAATCAATGTACGTGCAACCTTGATCGCTTCCACGCCATGCCAAGCCATACAGACCACTGGTCCACTTGTGATGAATTTAATCAATCCTGAAAAGAAAGGCCTCTCCTTGTGAACATCATAATGAGCACGAGCGAGATCTTCGCTTGGCACCATACTCTTCAATCCAACCAACTTCAAGCCTTTGCGTTCAAAACGACCGATTATCTCACCGACCAAACCCCTTTGCACACCATCAGGTTTCACCATCACATACGTTGTCTCCACGGCACTCACCAAAGCCGGCGACCGGAAAGCCCTTCATGAAGTCGACGGACACCAGTAATCGAAGAAATCTATCTATTGATTAAACAGATTCACTGGATTCCGCCACGAACGAAATGGCGTGTCCACTTGACCCTGCGTGGATTGCGCTTCAATTTCAGAGCGTTCTTTCGAGCCTTGCTGTTCTTGAACCACATAACAGTTCCATCTTTCTTGATAAACATCAAACCGGTACCCGGTTCAATCTCCTCACCACTGAAACTACAGATTCTTCGCTCTGGCAAAATCTCACCTCACGTTGAGTTTTCGAGCTTCACGGCCAGTATCCTTGAGCATCAGAATATCTCCTACACGAATTGGTCCAACTACGTTTCTTGTGATGATTCGGCCAATATCCCTTGGATTCGGAGCATCATTAACACGCACTTTGACCTGAGTGGCCTCACCAGTCATTCCGGTACGACCGACAACTTCGACCACCTCTGCGGGCCATCCGTTGAGTTCTTCGCTCATCTCGACCTACCCCTACAGAATGTTCCTCATTCTTTGATGTCGCTGATCTGCTCAATGATTTCGTTGTAATTCTCCTGAGCTGCTTTGCTGATTTCCATCAAAGCAAGAGAAGCGGTTTTCACACCCTTTGGCATTCCAGCTTCCTTGGCCAAGAATTCTTGACTGGGAACGTATCCATAGTGAATATTCTTCTCATCACAAATCATTGGGATATGAGCCAACAACTCTGGTGGATTGACATCTTCTGCGAGAACGATGAATTTGGCATTTCCTCGCTCAGCAGCCTTGGTGACCTCGTTGCTTCCTTTCTTTATGGCTCCGCTTTTACCCACTGTCTGAACTAACTCGTAAACTTTGTCAGCCAAGTCTTGGGGTGTTTCAAATCGTACGTGTACACTCATTGGAATCTCTCCATTTCCTCATGTAAGGCAGCGTTGCGCAAAGCATCGCGGGTTTAAAACCAACGGAGACGTAGCAGGATAGCGAATCTACCCAGTCCATTGGTTTTCTCAATAATCGGAACTCGTATCAATTTTCGAGGAGTTCACGAACACCTCTAGCAAGTGCCTTTCCTCCAGAGATGGAAGACCTTGGATTTGACAATGAATTGGTAGCATGAACTCCATCCACATGTTGATCCAATCGCGAGATTGCCCCATCGGTAAACAATCCATGTGTGCAAGCGGCATGCACCTCGGTGGCACCCTGAGAATGTAGAGCTTCACTGGCCTTGCAGATGGTCCCTCCCGTGGATATCATATCATCGATGATGGCGACGATGGAATCATCTACATCCAAATCCTTGGGTTGATGAACTATCGTATGTGCATCAATTCTAACCTTCTCAAGATATGAGAACCGACAGCCAATAGCCTCAGCGACTGAAGATGCTCGCTCTATTGCCCCTTTATCGGGGCTGAGAATAAAATCAGGTTTGACGTTCTCACTGAGATATTCTGCGACTTCAGGCATTGCTGAAACAAATTTCACAGGCACCGGCAAACCCTCCAAAGCAACTGGGGCATGAAGATCCAGAACCACCATCCCATCACAATGACCGGCAAATATCCGCCCTAGTGCCTGAGCAGAAATCGCTTCACCTCTCTGGAATCTCTTATCCTGCCTGGAATATCCGAAGTATGGTATCGCCAGATACAATCCCGCTCCAACATCGTCCTGGCTGTCCATACCGCCCTTGAGACTTGCAAGTCTACCTGCTCGAACATCAGAAATCGCTTCAAGCATAAGTAGAGTTTCAACAATACCTGAATCGGGGAAGGTATTGGAAACCACAACCACATCTTGTTCACGTACCGAGGATATTGAATCTTCAGGAACTCTGACGTATCCCTCACCATCAGGAAATCTTCGGGATTCCATCTGAATATGATGCCAGTCCAACTGCCGAGCGAGATCCTCTGCAAGTCCTCTGGCACTGGAGCCTGAGACCACTGGCATACTCTTTCCTCATGGGAGCCGGTGGGCTTAGGCTTGAAGGTTCTTTGCAAAAAGAATCATTTGGAAAAATCCAACAAAAGGGGAGTGGGCGAGGCAGGATTTGAACCTGCGACCTCCCGGTTATCAGCCGGGTGCTCCAACCAATCTAAGCTACCCGCCCATAGGCGTTGCGGCGACCCTGCACACAGTCATAACCGTGACGGTCTTCCTACGAGAGGTCACAAAGCGGACCTACAGCTGCTATAATTACAGCCTTTGAATTCAGGCCCCAGTATCACTCTTCACCGAATGCTGGATCATTGATCTGAATGTATGAAGGCAACATCAAAGTCTTTTCAAAAGTCCTTGAAAGCACTACTTCATCCAACCTCTCTCTAGTTCGGTAAATTGCTGTGATTGGTACACTGATTGTTGATTCAACGCCATATTGTCTCTGGATGCCCGAGCGGACCTTGACATTCACTCCACGGTACGTTCGCTTGACCTTCACCAGTTCTGTGATTACTCCAATCTCCATTCCCTGGTTATCCAACAATGCTCTGTCAATCATCTCATCGGGTGCATACAGTTTCTCATCAATTCGCACTGTGTTTCTCCATCTCCTCTGGAGTTCGCGCATCGACTTACTCAGCTTCACTCCACCATCGGCCCTGATGCTGTGCACCAGTTCCTTGGGTAGAGGTGCCAGTTCGGCTGGCTTCCGCATATATTCTTCAGCAATTCCTGGATCCACCCTGATACGCATTGATTGTACGCGCGCCTCATTCGGGTGGTGTCTTTCACCAACAATCACTCCAACTTTCGTTTGATTCACGAAAACCTCTCTATCGAGAAGGTCCTGAATCGAGTGTTCTCCCTTCGTCATATTTTCCCATCCTTTTTTCTCGAACCACCTTTGGCTCGGAATTCGCTGTATTGAAGAGGGATATAAACTATCTCCAACATACTGGCTTGAGTATCCAATTAGAGTGTTGGTTATAAAAAAGCGAAATCCAATACAAAAACTAACTAATAGGAATCAAATTCAAAGGGCGCATAATCTAACTTTCAACTGAATAACTCAGAGGTCTCATAATACGTGTTTCAATTGGAATCAACAATAATTCAAGATTATCCTCCAACGCTATCATTGACACTGTAGTCTATTTCAATTGCTATTTTGAATAATCCCAGTGAATATTTGAAATGTTATCCGCCATCATTGATATTCCATTATCTCAATTGAAAAACAGATTTTTTAATTGGAAAGAATGATGGTTATTATTTGTGGATTATCCGTATTTCCAACAATGCAGACATTGATTGCACAGGAAGTATCTCGGAAACTCATGCGCCGCCTACAAGAAGACCCGCGCCCGCCATGGAATGACCCTGAATGGATGGGCGGAAGGGATGCAAGAGCGATTCGAATCATGACTGAATTCCTTGCCCCCCAGAGCATTCTGTTTGACAGAGGGATAAGAGATACAGTAGTCTTCTTCGGATCAGCACGAACCGACCTGAAACACGCAGATGCTGAAGCGGCCAGAGAAATCGCCAAACGTCTCAGCACATGGGCTACAACCTCTCCCAAGGAGGGGGGGGGGGCAAGAGAAGATGGAAGTCAGAGATTCCATGTCTGCACCGGCGGCGGACCAGGAATCATGGCGGCGTCCAATTTTGGAGCAGCAGATGCTGAGGCTGATAATATCGGACTTGGAATAGAATTGCCGTTTGAACCTTCATTGAATGAATGGATTACAGAAGGCCTTGGAATACAATTCAAGTATTTCGCCATGCGCAAATTCTGGTTCATCTACCCTGCGAAAGCAATACTCGTATTTCCTGGTGGATTTGGTACTCTGGATGAATTGTTTGAAGTATTGACTCTAATCCAAACCGGTAAGATTTCAAAACAACTGCCTATCATCTTGTGGAATGAAGAATATTGGAGACGCATGGTGGATTGGGAAATGTTGAGAGATGAAGGAATGATCGGTGCAGAAGATCTGGAATTGTTGAAGTTCTCCAGCGATATTGATGAAGTAGAGAACTGGCTCATCGACCATTTACAGGATCTGCCAGAAATTGAGCCTCGTGCCCCTTGATCACAATATTCTTGGGAATTATCTAGACCGTCATCATCTTGAACCTGCAATTGTGGCGTGAATCATGGCAATCACTCCCTCCGATGTCCACTCCTCGCTCGCTCGACACATGTTGGTCGATGGTTTTGATTTCGTCATCGACCTTGACAAATCCCAAGGTAATCGATTTCACGATTCTAGAAGTGGTCGAGACGTGATGGATTTCTTCACCTGTTTTGCCAGTCTTGCGGTTGGTTGGAACCACCCCGACATGAAATCTGCTGAAGCTGAATTGGGACGTATTGCAGTGAACAATGTGGCAAATTCTGATCTCTATACGGTTGAAATGGCTGAATCTGTCAATACTATCTGCTCTATCGCAATGCCGGATGAAATGGACAACCTGTTCATGGTTGCCGGGGGAGCATTGGCTGTTGAAAACTCAATGAAAATCTCAATGGATTGGAAAATGAATGATCGTCTTTCCAAAGGCCTTGTCGATACGAGCACTCCTCATGAAGGGGGCGATTTCTGCTGGTCAGCTGATATGAGAGAATCGAACAAGGTGAAAATTGGCCATTTCAGAGAGGCGTTCCATGGTCGAAGTGGATACACCATGTCAGTGACCAATACCGACCCTACCAAGACCAAGAGTTACTCCAAGTTTGATTGGCCTCGTTTCCATAACCCTTCGGTCAGGTTTCCAATTGATTCTGAAGAAGAAGTCAGACTAGATGAAGCAGAAAACAGGAGTATCGAAGGCATCCGTTCCGCAGCTGCCGAAGACCCCGATTCAATCGCCAGCATCATCATCGAACCAATACAAGGAGAGGGTGGTGACAATCATTTTCGTCCAGAATACATGAAGAGGCTTTCAGACACCTGTAAGGAAATAGGTGCTCTATTCATCGTTGATGAAGTCCAAACAGGTGTCGGAGCAACAGGTAAGATGTGGGCCTATCAGCATACTGGGGCAGAACCAGATATTCTCGCCTTTGGCAAGAAGATGCAGATTGGTGGGGTGATGGCAAAAGACAGTGTCAAGGAATTTGAAGATAATCCGTTCCAAACCAGTAGTCGAATCAATTCGACCTTCGGCGGTAATCTCATTGACATGGTCCGCTGTGCCATGCAACTGGATATCATTGAACGAGATGGACTGGTTGCCAACGCTGCACGACGAGGTGAAGAGTTGATGGCCGGTCTATGCGAACTCGGAGACTCCTTTGAGATGATTTCCAATGTAAGAGGACAAGGTTTGATGGCTGCATTCACGCTTCCAGACATCAATTCTCGGAATTCCTTGAGAAGCGCCATCTATGACGGTGGAGCACATGTGTTGAACAGTGGTTATACCAGTATCAGGCTCAGACCTAGTCTGACGATAAACAGCGATGAAATCGACGAGGCACTGAACATCTTCGAAACCGCAGCGAAAAGTCTGCAATCCTCTCAAATAGTGTGAGGTGAAACGTTGACTTGTGTTTCACGTGTCGGGATACATGGAAGCCTTTCTCCACTAGGCAGGGAATTAGTGGCTAGACTGCTTCATCTTGGTTGTAAGGTCATTGTTTCAAATTCCGCTGCTGAGGAAATCAATAGACTGATGCCAGCATTATTGCAACATTCGACTGGAGGTTTGATTGGTGGTGATCCATTCAATGAAACTGGACCGTTGGTGGTATTCTCTAACTCATGCGGCTCTGTATTAGCAGGAAAAATCACTGATTCTATCTCAAATAGAAAAATGCTGATTCAACCTTCGCACGCATTGGTTGATGATTCTGCAGATACCGAAGAAACCTGTCTCATCGAGATTCATGACATGATACATCCAGATGCTGACGAAAATTGGAGTTCAAATCCGTTCAAGCAATGGTATGATGGCACTATTCTCCCGGGAACAGAAGTCAAAGATATTGGTGATGAATACCATTGGGTTTCGTGGAGAGATGTGATTGAGGCAGTAGCCATCTTAACACTCGGCAATGAAACCCTACCCCCTTGGTTGTCAATCTGTGGGAGAAGAACTATTTCTGGAGGAGAGACAAAACAACAATTCCAAGCACTGCTGAACAGAAGCCTGAAAGTCCTGAGGAATGACCTCGAAATCGATG
This sequence comes from Candidatus Poseidoniaceae archaeon, assembly GCA_030750665.1. Lineage (GTDB taxonomy): Archaea > Thermoplasmatota > Poseidoniia > Poseidoniales > Poseidoniaceae > UBA226. Next base: position 2,226 of record JASMHR010000003.1, on the reverse strand, counting down.
ATTTGGTGAAGAAGACGTCCTTCTCAGAATCTGAGAACAAGGCTCCAAGCGGACAAAGACCAGATCTTTCTCGTCTACATGATGCATTGAAGGCATCTGGAAGTGAAGATGGTTGGAGGCCTGTACATGGACTTGAGGTCACCATGATGGAATGGATTGCCAATAAATTGGAGAGGAATCCGGGCATTATTGAATAACCTCCATTGCTGAAGGTCAGATGATGGTGGAACTGATACAGACCGCAGATGGAGAGGGGAAAAGCATCAGTCCGAAATTGGCCACTGATTGTAAAAATTTCATGATAGATATAGACGGAACCATCTGTGAAGACATCCCCAATGAAGAACCATCGCGAATGGTAGATGCTGAAGTCTTTGAGGGTGCGGTAGAGACGATAAACAACTGGTACGATGAGGGACATGTGATTACTTTCTTTACGAGCAGGACTGAAAGCCATAGAGAAGTGACTGAAGAATGGTTGAAGAAGAACGGTTTCAAGTATCATTCCATATTATTCGGGAAACCAAGAGGAGGGAACTACCATTGGATCGACAATCACACTGTCAAAGCATCAAAATTCCATAGCAGCTTCACAGATATGGTTCGAAAGGTCCGAGAGATCGAAGTATTTCCCGATGAACCCGATTCAAGTGAATAGGTCTGCACCAAGTAATGGAAGCAAGACGCTGGCTTCACCTTCAACGCAGACATGAGGGGCCTCGGGACGAACCTTGCCCCAAGAGATTGCTTCACGAGGGCGGGCCCCGGAAAGACTTCCATCATATTCTGGTGCGGTGGTCAGATAAACTGCAGAATCTAAGCCTCCACGATATTGATTCCACCAAATCACATGATGTTTGGAAATTCCTCCGCCAATCATCATCGCATTCGAGGTTTCGACTTCCCATGCCATATCAGACAGTATCTGTTCGTCGGCCAAAGTGTCAATATGGAAATCTCGATACTTCTGTCTGAATAAGAATAATTGCGCACCAATACTACCATCGGTAATCCCTGGAATAACGACTGGTATCTCATTCTCGGCAGCCCAGTGAATGAGAGTATCTGGTGTACCAATACGCCTCCCCAATTCCCAAACCAGTTGTACGCTGCCAAAACCCAACCACAGTTCGGCCCCCGACTTCCCGGTCTCTGCAATTCTATCCTCACGTATCTGTTCAAGTACGGGCATGACCATTGCCTCGATGATCTCGCCATAGGAAGAGTTTGGCACCACAACATTCCCTAAACGCATCAAACCAACTTTTCCAAGTTCAATATCATCCAATTCGAAGGCTCCATGATAGTAGTGCTCATAGGCTCTTGCAATATCATGGTCGAGTGTTCCACATGTGGTTGATACCACGTTGAACATTCGACTCCTAAGCGCTTCAACAAAAAATCCGCGTGTTCCAGTTGCACACAGACAGGCTGGAAATGAAAGCCAATTCAGCACCTTCGAGGAATCGTGCTCCGCCGCTTCAATCTGATTTCGCATCATCTGTAGAAGATCACGGGCCACTGCCAATTTCGTAGCAGTGAATCCACCTGCTTTGGCCATCTGGTCAATCAGCGGACTGCTGCTACCAACAGTTGTGAAATCATAGTCAACCACCGGCTCATCAAAAGACTCTGGGTCGAGTGCCATATGGCCTCGCCAATCTGCCATCCGGCATGAATCCTTCCGGTGCAGAGAAGATTCAGATTTGCGACTCTAGTTCGAATATTCGGTCCCTTAATGCAGCTGCCTTTTCAAAATCAAGCATTCTCGCCGCTTCTTCCATTGAATTCTTGAGTTTTTTCAAGAGTTTTATTGCCTCATTGGATTCCAATTGCATTTCAGATTCTTCAATTGGAAAATCATTTATTGAAGAAGGTTGAGAAATTCTGCTCAACACATCATCGGAAGATGCCCAGGAACCAGCCCCCATTTCCAATCCATGAGCCATGCCATCATCCACTCTACCGCCCTTGGAAGAAACCAAACGACGGCCTCCTTTACTACCACTTCCAGCTGTTCCACTGATCAGATCCTCAAAATCAGCACCCATTGTCGGCATTGGCTTCGAAATCGTCTTCGGTTCAATCCCATGCTCGAGGTTGTGAGATATCTGTTTCTCACGTCTATCTAGCGTCTGTTCGATGGCTGCCCTCATAGAGGCGCTGATACTATCCGCATACAGAATGACTCGCCCACGAACATTTCTGGATGCTCTTCCTATGGTT